>NZ_NWQG01000050.1:0-62816 GCF_002529485.1 Mesorhizobium sanjuanii | reverse complement strand
ACAAAGGCCAGCGCCAGCGCCAGCGGCGCGACGATCATCAGGCTCTGGTGGCTGCGGCCGAGCACGGCGTCGAGCCCGACCAGAACCAGGGCGAAGATGATAATGGTGGTCCAGCCCGGCTTGAAGGGCTGCAGGAAGAAGGAGACCGTGCCGGCGAAATCGCCGCGCACGATCAATTCGATCGCAAACACCAGGATGGTGGCGGCGAGCAGGCTGGCGAGGCCATAGCGGATAACCGGCCATTTCCGCCCCGGCAGATAGCCGGTGGACGGATCGCCTTCCAGAAACTGTGGCGCAGCCTTGCCCGCGCCTTTTCTAATCCTTGCCACCTTGATCTTTCCCCGGCCCGTAACATTAGCTTCACTGAAATGTCATCGTACTGTCACGAAAAGCTAGCGCCTGTGGCGAAAATAAGAAGAGCCAGCAAACGATTCGTGAGCGATTTTCATCATGAGTGATCGCCAAAAAGCCTTTTGGAACAGGCGCTCGGCCGCCATCGCTGTTCCGAAACGGCTGCGGATCGGCTCATCACGGACTTGACTTGCCCGGCCGCCTTGGTCACAGGCAGGGAAAACCAGCCTCTGGGAGCCGCATATGGCCGTCGCATTCACCTTTCCGGGACAGGGCAGCCAGGCTGTCGGCATGGGCAAGGATCTCTCCGAAGCATTTGCGGAATCGCGGAAAATCTTCGAAGAGGTCGACGATGCGCTCGGTGAGAAGCTGTCGAAGCTGATCTGGGAGGGGCCGGAAGAAACGCTGACGCTTACCGCCAATGCCCAGCCGGCGCTGATGGCGGTCTCGCTTGCCGCGATCCGGGCGCTGGAATCGCGCGGCTTCTCGTTGAAGGACAAGGTCGCCTATGTCGCCGGACATTCGCTCGGCGAATATTCGGCACTTGCCGCCGCCGGTTTCGTTTCGGTCGCGGATGCCGCCCGGCTGCTGCGCATCCGCGGCAACGCCATGCAGGCGGCGGTGCCGGCCGGCGAGGGCGCCATGGCGGCGATCATCGGGCTGGAACAGGCCGATGTCGAAGCCGCCTGCGCGGAGGCGTCCAGGGGGTCAGTCTGCCAGATCGCCAACGACAATGGCGGTGGCCAGCTCGTCATCTCGGGCGCCAGGTCCGCCGTCGAACTGGCGGCAAGACTATGCACGGAAAAGGGCGCCAAACGGGCACTGATGCTGCAGGTCTCGGCGCCTTTCCATTCGGCGCTGATGAAGCCGGCGGCCGAGATCATGCGCGAGGCGCTGGCCGGCGTCGCCAAGCACGCGCCGGTCGTGCCTGTGATCTCCAACGTTTCTGTCACTCCGACCGGCGATCCGGACGAAATCGCGCGGCGCCTAGTCGAGCAAGTGACCGGACGCGTGCGCTGGCGCGAGACGGTGGAATGGTTCGGCGCCAACGGCGTTACAACGCTCTATGAAATAGGCGCCGGCAAGGTGCTGTCGGGACTGGCGCGGCGCATCAACCGCGATATCGCCACCGGTGCCGTCGGCACGGCAGCCGATGTCGAGGTGGCAGTGGTGGCGCTTGGCTGACCGAATAGGCTTGAATTTCGGTCCCTGCGGCGATACATGAATACATGTATTCAACGGAGATCGCCATGCCGACCTCGATCCGCCTTGCGCCCGAAATCGAAGAGCGTCTGGATTTCCTAGCCGCCAGGACCGGCCGCAGCAAAGCCTACTATCTGCGCGAGCTTATCGAACGCGGTCTGGAGGACATTGAGGACTACTACCTCGCGGCCGAGGTCCTGGAGCGGATCAGGAGCGGCGAGGAGGAGGTCGTGAAGAGCGAGGACTTCTGGCGTGGCCTGGACGCTTGAATATGCCCGCTCGGCGCGCAAATTTGTCGAAAAACTTGATCCGCAGACACGTCATCGCATCCGTGACTTCATTGAAAATCGCATTGCTGGTCTCGACAATCCGCGTGAGGCCGGCAAACCGCTGAAGGGGCCTTTGGCGACTTTCTGGAGGTACCGGGTTGGGGATTATCGCATTATCTGCGATGTGCAGGACAGCCGGCTTGTCATTCTGGTGGTAACGATCGGGCACCGCGGGGACGTCTACAGATAATCGAGGTCGCCGGCTTCCCGATTTGAGAGGAAGCCCGATTTGAGAAGAGGATAGGATATGTTCGAACTGACCGGCCGCAAGGCGCTCGTCACCGGCGCATCGGGAGGCATCGGCGAGGCGATCGCCAGGGTGCTGCATGCGCAAGGCGCCATCGTCGGACTGCATGGCACGCGTGTCGAGAAGCTTGAAGCGCTGGCCGCCGAACTCGGCGATCGGGTCAAGCTGTTTCCGGCCAATCTTTCGAACCGCGACGAGGTCGAGGCGCTCGGCCAGAAGGCAGAGGCCGATCTCGAAGGCGTCGACATTCTTGTCAACAACGCCGGGATCACCAAGGACGGGCTGTTCGTGCGCATGGCGGACGCCGACTGGGACAGCGTGCTCGAGGTCAACCTGACCGCCGTGTTTCGGCTGACCCGGGAGCTCACCCATCCAATGATGCGCCGCCGGCACGGCCGCATCATCAACATCACCTCGGTGGTCGGCGTCACTGGCAATCCTGGCCAGACCAATTACTGCGCTTCCAAGGCCGGCATGATCGGTTTTTCCAAGTCGCTGGCGCAGGAGATCGCCACCCGCAACATCACCGTCAACTGCGTCGCCCCGGGCTTCATCGAATCGGCAATGACCGACAAGCTCAACGACAAGCAGAAGGAGGCGATCATGGCTGCGATCCCGACAAGGCGCATGGGCACCAGTGCCGAAGTGGCCTCCGCCGTCGCCTACCTCGCTTCCAACGAGGCTGCCTATGTCACCGGCCAGACCATTCATGTTAACGGCGGCATGGCGATGATTTGACAGTTGCGGAAAACACCCATTTCGCCTTGGACCCAGACCGATTTTCGTGTAATGCGGCCCGCAACCCGGCGGTTCGGGCAAAAACCGGTCCGGTGCCGTTGCGTTTCTGGCAGGACCATCTTTCAGCTTGATTAGCGGCATTCTGCCCGCTAACGAAGACAGACAACCAAAAGACGAGGATGCCCCAAATGAGTGACACCGCAGAGCGCGTCAAGAAGATCGTCATCGAGCACCTTGGCGTCGATGCCGACAAGGTGACGGAGCAGGCGAGCTTCATCGATGATCTGGGCGCGGACAGTCTCGACACGGTCGAACTCGTCATGGCGTTCGAAGAAGAGTTCGGTGTCGAGATTCCCGACGATGCGGCCGAGACCATCCTGACCGTCGGCGATGCCGTGAAGTATATCGACAAGGCCTCGGCCTGAAGCTTTCCGCAGGCATCACCTGGGAGGACCTGCGATGAGGCGTGTCGTCGTCACGGGCCTTGGGCTGCTTTCGCCGTTCGGCATGGGCTTCGAGCATAGCTGGAAGGAACTCCTGACTGGCCGCAGCGCCGCCAAGCGCATCACCGAGTTCGAAGTGGAGGATCTTGCCTGCAAGATCGCCCACGTCATTCCGCGCGGCAACGGCGAGAACGCCACCTTCAATCCGGAGGCCGTTCTCGAGCCGAAGGAACTGCGCAAGATCGGCGACTTCATCCTATACGGGATCGCGGCCGCCGACGAGGCGCTGAAGGACTCCGGCTGGGCGCCGAAGACTCATGAGGAGCAGTGCGCCACCGGCGTGCTGATCGGTTCCGGCATTGGCGGCATCGAAGGCATCGCCGAGAACGCGATGATCCTGAAGGAGCGCGGTCCGCGCCGCATCAGCCCGTTCTTCATCCCAGGCCAGATCATCAATCTCGTCTCCGGCCAGGTCTCGATCCGGCATGGGCTGAAAGGCCCCAACCACGCCGTGGTCACCGCCTGCTCCACTGGCGCCCACGCCATCGGCGATGCCGCCCGCCTGATCATGTGGGGCGATGCCGATGTCATGGTCGCGGGCGGTGCCGAAGCGCCGGTGACGCGGCTTTCGATTGCCGGCTTCGCCGCTTGCCGGGCGTTGTCCACCGAGCGCAACGACGCCCCGCAAACGGCATCGCGCCCCTATGACCGCGACCGTGATGGCTTCGTGATGGGCGAGGGCGCCGGCGTCGTCGTGCTGGAAGCCCTCGAACATGCCGTGGCGCGCGGCGCCAGGATCTATGCCGAGGTCACCGGTTACGGCCTGACCGGCGATGCCTATCACATCACAGCACCGGCCGAAGACGGCGACGGCGCCTTCCGTTGCATGACGGCGGCACTGAACCGGGCCAAGCTGACGCCCGCCGATGTCGACTACATCAACGCTCACGGCACTTCGACCATGGCCGACACGATCGAACTCGGCGCCGTCGAGCGTCTGGTCGGCAACGCCGCGTCGAAAATATCGATGTCGTCGACCAAGTCGTCGATCGGCCATCTTCTGGGAGCGGCCGGGGCGGCCGAGGCGATCTTTTCGATCCTTGCCATCCGCGACAACATCGCGCCGGCCACCATCAACCTCGACAATCCCGAGCGTGAAACGGCGATAGACCTGGTGCCGAACCAACCGCGCGCGCGCCAGATCGACGTGGCGCTGTCCAATTCCTTCGGCTTCGGCGGCACCAACGCCTCGCTCGTCTTCCAGCGTTACAATGGCTGACCGGTCCGCCGACCGGCACGGCCCATGCGTGTCGTCAATTTTGCCATATTCACCCCTACTCTGCCGCAGGGGATTCGTTGCAAGATCAAACGGTAGGGCGTTATGAACACAAGTCCGGCGGACAACGGAGAATTCGGACAACGGCAATCGCCGCCGCCCGCCCCGATCGTGCCGAAGACGGCCAGCGAAGCTTTGCGGCCTGAAGCCGGTACGCCGCCGCCCAAGCGCTCGCGCGCCTCGCGCAGCCAGTTCGTCGTGTTCATGAACTTCGTCATCACCTCGATAATGCTGGTGGTTCTGGCAGCCGGTGTTGCCCTGTATTTCGGCAAGCAGGAATTCAACGAGCCCGGCCCGTCGGCCAATGGCGACACATTCCTGGTCAAGCCGAATTCCGGCGTCCAGGATATCGCCGACCAGCTCGAGCGGCGCGGGTTGATCAGCGATGCCCGCATCTTCCGCCTTGGAGTGCGCGCCTATGGCAACGATTCGGCGCTGAAGGCCGGCGAATACGAGATCAAGCCGCGCGCTTCCATGCACGACATCATGGAGTTGCTGAAGAGCGGCAAGTCGGTGATGTATTCGCTGACCATCCCGGAGGGACTGACGGTCGAGCAGGCGCTGCAGCGCATAGCCGACCAGGGCGGGCTTGCCGGCGATATGCCGGCAACCGTTCCGCCCGAGGGCAGCCTCGCCACCGACACGCTGCGCTTCACGCGTGGCGCGACACGCCAGCAGATGGTCGACAAATTGCTGGCTGACCAGAAGAAGCTGGTCGACGATGTCTGGCAGCGGCGTGCCCCCGACCTGCCTCTGGCCAATGTCGAAGACTTCGTCATCCTGGCTTCGATCGTCGAGAAGGAGACGGGCAAGGGCGATGAACGCTCGCGGGTCGCTGCCGTTTTCCTCAACCGGTTGGCCAAAGGCATGCGGCTGCAGTCGGATCCGACCATCATCTATGGTCTGTTTGGCGGCAAGGGCAAACCCGCCGATCGCCCGATCTACCAGTCGGACATCAAGAAGCCGACGCCCTACAACACCTATCTGATCAATGGCCTGCCGCCGACGCCGATCGCCAATCCCGGCCGCGCCTCACTGGAGGCCGTGGCCAATCCGTCGAAAACCGCAGACCTTTATTTCGTTGCCGACGGCACCGGCGGCCACGTTTTTGCCGCGACGCTTGCCGAGCACAATGAAAACGTCGCTCGCTACCGGGCACTGCAGAAGAAGCAGGTCGAGGACGCCGCCAAGGCCGGTGATGCCAAGGTGGACGGCCAGACCGATGCGCCGGTGGAAGGCGGCGACGCCGATGGCGATGCGGGTACCGCTCAGTAGCCCGGACATTTGAAATCGCGCCCGCGGCAAGGGACGCGCTGATATTTTGACAAAAGCGTTCTAAAGCCGATACCACGTGCAGGGAACGCTCCGCATTTTAGAGCTGCCATGGTTCTGGTCCGGAAGCGCCAGGGATCATGCGCAAGGGGGATACGCGGCATCATGAATTTGCAGAGCATGACCGGTTTTGCGCGTGCTGTCGCCGAGCACGACGGCACGTCGATCGCCTGGGAGGTCAAATCCGTCAACGGCAAGAGCGTCGAGGTCAGGCTGCGGCTGCCGCAGGGCTTCGAGCGGCTGGAGCCCGCAGTCAGGCAGACGATACAGAAGCGCTTTGCGCGCGGTAATTTCCAGGCGACGCTGACCATTGGCCGCGCTGCCGGCGCGCAGATCCAGCCGGTGGTCAACGAGGACTTCCTGAAAGACCTGGCGGGGCTGGCCAAGCGGCTGCAGGAGCAGTTCGGCGTGGCGCCCGCGACAGCCGACGGCCTGCTTTCGCTACGCGGCGTACTCGACATCCCGGAAACCACCGAGACCGAAGAGGCGCGAGCCGCGCTCGATACCGCGATAGTGTCGGCGCTGGAGATTGCGCTGAGCGGGCTGGAGCAGGCGCGCCAGGGCGAGGGCGCTGCACTCCGTTCGCTGCTGGCCGGCCATATCGACGCGATCGAGGCGCTGACGCTCAGAGCCGAGGCCGCCCCCTCGCGCGAGCCGGCGGCGATCCGCGAAAGGATTGCCGAGCAGGTGCGATTGCTGCTGGACGCCTCCGCCAATCTCGACGCCAGCCGGTTGCATATGGAAGCGGCGTTCCTGGCCACCAAGGCCGACATCCGCGAGGAGATCGACCGGTTGAAGACGCATGTGGCGTCGGGCCGGGTGCTTCTGGCCGGCGGTGGCGCCATTGGCCGCAAGCTCGATTTTCTGGCGCAGGAATTCAATCGCGAATCGAATACGCTGTGTTCGAAGTCGAATGCCGCCGCGGTGACCGCCATCGGGCTGGAACTGAAGGCGGTCGTCGACCAGTTTCGCGAACAGGTTCAGAATCTGGAGTAACCCGTGGTTGCCAAGGAGCCCTTGATTGCCATGACCGCAAAGGATTTGGGTTCGCGCATCCGCCGCCGCGGGCTGATGCTGGTGCTGTCGTCGCCATCCGGCGCCGGCAAGTCGACGATCGCGCGCAATCTGCTGGAAAGCGATGGCAGCCTCGAACTGTCGGTCTCCGTCACCACGCGACCGCGCCGCGGCAGCGAGATCGAGGGTGTCCATTACCACTTCCGCACCATGCGCGAATTCGAGCGGCTGCGCGATTCCGACGCGCTTCTCGAATGGGCCGAAGTGCATGGCAATTGCTACGCGACGCCGCGCGAGCCGGCGGAACTGGCGCTGGCGCAAGGCCGCGACATGCTGTTCGATATCGACTGGCAGGGCGCCCAGCAGCTCAAGGAGAAGATGCGCGCCGACATCGTCTCGATCTTCATCCTGCCGCCGTCGATGAAGGAGTTGAAGGCGCGGTTGAAGCGCCGCGCCGAGGACCAGGAGCAGGTGATCGAGACGCGGCTGAAGAACGCCCGCAACGAGATCGAGCACTGGAAGGAATATGATTTCGTCATCGTCAACGACGATCTCGACCGTGCCTTCGCCGAGGTCCGCGGCATCGTCACCGCCGAGCGGCTGAGGCGCGACCGCCGGCCCGGCCTGTTCGATTTTGTGTCAGGGCTGTTGGACGAGCAGACGGATTGATCTTCCTGCCTTCTCCCCGTTCACGGGGAGAAGGTGGCCCGAAGGGCCGGATGAGGGGCAGAGCCATACTTTGGCTGGTTCGCGCCGCCCCTCATCTGCCTGCCGGCATCTTCTCCCCGTGAACGGGGAGAAGAGAGCTAAACCGAGTTGGTGAGCCGCACGAATTCCTCGACGCTGAGCGTCTCGGCGCGCCGTGTCGGATCGATGCCGGCGCGAATGAGCAGCGCTTCGCCGCCGAGGCTTTTCACGCTTTGCCGCAGCATCTTTCTGCGCTGGCCGAACGCTGCTTCGGTGACGCGGCCGAGTTTTTTCACTTCAGCAGGAAGGGGACTGGCGCGCGGCACAAGGTGCACCACCGAGGATGTCACTTTGGGCGGTGGCGTGAACGCCTGTGGCGGCACGTCGAAGGCGATTTTTGCCTCTGTCCGCCAGCCGGCCAGCACGCCGAGCCGGCCATAGGCATCGCTGCCGGGGCGGGCGACGATGCGCTCGGCCACCTCGCGCTGGAACATCAGTGTCATCGACGCATAGAAGGGCGGCCACTCGGTGACCGTCAGCCAGCGGATCAAGAGTTCGGTACCGATATTATAGGGCAGGTTGGCGACGATCTTCACGGGACCGCCGCTTGCCGCGCCGGCAAGGGAGGCGAAATCCATCTTCAGCGCATCGCCGGCAATGACCTCAAGCCGACCGGGATAATGGTTGGAGACTTCGGCGAGCGCTTCCAGGCACCGCTCGTCGCGCTCGACGGCGATCACCCGTCGTGCGCCGCTGAAGAGCAGCGCCCTGGTCAGCCCGCCGGGGCCGGGGCCGACCTCGATCACCGCTGCCTCGGTCAGGTCGCCGGCGGCGCGCGCGATCTTGCCGGTCAGGTTGAGGTCGAGCAGGAAATTCTGGCCGAGCGACTTCTTCGCCTGCAGCCCGTGGCTCTCGATCACCGCGCGCAGCGGCGGCAGGCCGTCCATGCTCATGCAAGGACGCTCATGCGGCCGCGGCCTTCGTTTCGCTATCGGCCAGCCGGCGGGCGAGTTTCAGCGCCGCAATCAGGCTATCGGGCCGGGCCAGGCCCTTGCCGGCGATGTCGAAGGCGGTGCCGTGGTCCGGCGACGTGCGGATGAAGGGCAGGCCGAGCGTCACGTTGACCGCTTCGTCGAAAGCCAGCGCCTTGGCGGGGATCAGCGCCTGGTCGTGATACATGCAGATTGCCACGTCGTAGCCGGCCCGTGCACGGGCATGGAACATCGTATCGGCCGGCAATGGCCCGAAAGCGTCGATGCCTTCCGCCCTCAGCCTCTCGATTGCCGGGCGGATGATATGCTCGTCCTCGGCGCCCATCGCGCCGCCTTCGCCGGCATGCGGATTGAGGCCGGCAATGGCAAGCCGCGGCCTGGCGATGCCGAAGCGATGTTCGAGGTCGGTGGCGGTGATGCGGGCGGTCGCGACGATCAGGTCGCTCGTCAGCGCTTTCGGCACCTCGGAGAGCGCAATGTGGATGGTGACCGGGACGGTGCGCAGCTCCGGGCCGGCAAGCAGCATCACCGGCATGGCGTCCGCGCCGGTATGGAGCGATGCCAGATGCGCCAGGTATTCGGTATGGCCGGGAAAGCGGAAGCCGGCATCGTAGAGCGGCTTCTTGGCGATCGGGCACGTGACGACCGCTGCGGCGCGGCCGCCAAGGCAGTCGGCAACGGCGCGGTCGATAGCCTCGATGATGCCGGCGGCGTTGGCCGGATCCGGCTGGCCGGGACTATCGATGGAGCGGGCGGCAAGCGGCACGATCGGCAGCGCGTGGACAAAGACTTCTGGCGCTTTGGCCGGCGTGGTTTCCACCATCGCCACGCTGGCGCCGAGCCGACGCGCCCTTGCATCAATCAGTGCGGGATCGGCGAGGAGATAAAAAGGCGGCAGACCGGCGCTATCACGCGCCTGCCAGGCGGCGATGGCGATCTCCGGCCCCACGCCGGACGGATCGCCGACGCTCAACGCCAGCGGAAGCTTTTCGTCCGGCACGGCTATGTCGACTTCAGCGCTCGACGATGCGGGCTTTCTTCCGCAACTCCTCGACATACTTCGTGGAGAGTTCGTCGGCGTTCTTGTCGTTCGAGCCTTCGCTCTGGAACACCATCTGGGCGGCCTTGTCGTCCGACACTTCGCGCGACGAGCAGATGCCGATGAACTCGACGCCGCGGTCCGTCTCGCGCGTTGCGGTAGCGCCGCCAACCTTGGTGGCCTTGATCTGCTCGGCCCAATCCGGCGGCAATTGCGGCGCCAGCACCCGGCCGAGGTCGCGGACGGTGACGTCGATCAGGCCCTTGGCGAATTCGCGCGTGGTGTTGCAGCCATTGAAACGCGCGCGCATGGCGTCGGCCTCGCGCTTGCGCTTGGCCAGCGTCGCGCTGCGCTCGGCCGCCGGCACCACGAAGATGACTTGCTGCAGCATGTATTCCATGGCTGAGGGCTTGGCCCCGCCCTTGTCGAGCATGCGCCTGACTGCGTCCTGCTCGCTCACGGAGCCGCCTTCGCCGGAGCGGTAGCGAGCGCTCAGCGCCTGGTTCCAGGCCATCTGGGCGCGGATGAATTCCTTGAAGTGCTCCTTGCTGACGCCGGACTGCGCCATGACGCCATCGAGCTGCTTGAGCTGCATCTTGTTGGTCGTGGCAAAGCGCTGGTAGGCGGCATTGACCTGGGCGTCGCTGATGCGGATGCCGAGACGCTTGGCTTCCGCGACGCGCAGCGTCTGGTCGATCATTTCGTCGGAAGCGCTGCCCTTCTTGCGCTGTAGTTTCAGGAACGCGGCCCGGTGCGCGATGTCGCCGGTGGTGATCGGTATGTTGTTGACGACATATTTGATCTCGCTGGCGAAAGCCGGCGACGCCGTCGCGGTGATCGAGACAGAGGCCGCCGCCACCAGCAGCGCCAACCCTGCCGAAAAGAGGTAATTCCTCATCGAAAGCATCCCAATTCTATCTCAGCTTGGCTCATTCTATTCTAATCAAGGGAGCCGAAAGCCGTGCCTACTCTATGCGGCGAAACGATGTCGTCGGCGCATCATTCCGGAATCGGAATCGATTTCGGCAACGATCATACGCCAAATTAAAGTTCTATAGCGTCCTTTGCGTGTCCGAAAGGCTGCGCGGGCGCTGTCCATCGAGTCGCTGCTACTGGCCCGT
This sequence comes from Mesorhizobium sanjuanii, assembly GCF_002529485.1. NCBI lineage: Bacteria > Pseudomonadati > Pseudomonadota > Alphaproteobacteria > Hyphomicrobiales > Phyllobacteriaceae > Mesorhizobium > Mesorhizobium sanjuanii. The sequence continues at coordinate 51,984 of NZ_NWQG01000050.1, read as the reverse complement.
CGCCGCTACTGGCCAGTCGCGCTACTGGCCAGTCGCGCTACTGGATGGTGTCGATGGAGCTTTGCGACGAGCCGAAATCGCCGAGCGTGCGGAACGACAGGTTGAAGCCGATGTTCTGCGACACCTCCTTGGTGTCCAGGTCCCGGGTCTCCGAGAACGTCATCAAATAGGTGAAGCAAGAATCATTATAGGCAAAGCCGACCCCGTCCTTGACCAGGACACTCTGCTCCAGGTCGTAGGTGCCGGTGCCGAAGACGCGCCAGTTCTCGGCAAGATGCGTCGACGCGCCGAGCGTGACCTCGTGGCGATCGGTTTCGAAGCCATAGAGCGGCTGCGCCTGGATGAAGGCATATTTGGCGCTGAGCGAAATCGGCAGGCCGGAATAGGCGGCCTTCACCTCCGCGCGGCGGACCTCGAAGGTCTGCTCGTCCAAACGGCCGCTGATCGAACCGGAGAAGCCGCTGGGGCTATTGAATCCGACGAGGCCGACATAGTCGGAGGTCGAGGTCTCAAGGCCTGAATAAGCGCCGACATTGACCAGGTCCGGCGCGGCGAAGGAGTTCTGGCCGCCAAGCTGGTAGGATTGGCCGAACAACGCGTTGGTGCTCCAGCCATTGTCATAGGCGCCGGAATAACGCAGGCCGACATTGGCGCGGCTGCCGCCTTCCATGCGATCGTAACCGGAGAACTTGTCGCGTTCGAACAATGTCGTGGCGTCGAAGACGAAACTCTGGGCGTCTTCGTTGGGAACCGCAAGGCCGCCGACATATTGCTCGTTCGGACGCACGAAGACTTGCGCCATCGGCTCGAGGATATGGCTCGAACTTGGCATCGAGAACAGCACCGGCCAGCGCATTTCAAACCCGGCGGTCGCCATGTAACGGGCGAGCGAGGAGTCCAAATCGTCGCTGACACCGAGATTGGTCGCCATCTGGTTGACCGCGGCGAGCGAGCCCGAAGAGGCGTTGAGATAGCTGGCGTCGCCGCGCAGCGCCAGGAGCGGCGTCAGAAGCAGTCCGCCATCGGTGGTGAATGTGCGCTTCCACTCGGCCTCGGCGGTGAGGCGGCCGGATTGGCCCTCGATGCCGCGTACATTGTTGATGGAACTGGGGTCGGCCGAGTTGGCCAGAGCCGTATCCAGCCTGTCGCGGCTGATGGCCCGCGCATTGACGTTGAACGACAATTGTCCGCCGGCCACGGCCATGTCGGGAATATAGGCGTAGTCGAGCGAGGGCAGCACCCAGGGTTGCTTGGCGGAGCGTGCCGTCGGATCGCTGGCAAGCGTGTTTTCCTGAACCTCGAAGCGCATGGCGCGCACGTCGAAATAGTTGCGGCCATTGAGGCCGGTCAGGTAGATCGAGGACTGGTGGACGTAATCGTTGAAGTCCTCGATGGCGTAAGTACGCGAGAAGTTCTTGTCGGATTGCAACAACACGTCCCAGCCGAAGTCCCAGCGCGGATTGATGGCGAACTGGCCCTTGGTGCCCATCATGCCGCGGAACTTGTTGGGGTCACCGGGGGCGCCCGAATCGACATTGTGCCCGTTGCTGTCGATGAACTCGTCGGGGTCCTGCTGGCGGATGCCAGCGATCTTCAGGCTATACTGGCCATTGTTGAAGCGCTGGCGCCACTCGGCTTCGCCAAGGAAACCCTGCTTGGTGTAGCCGCTGCCGGTGACGGTGAGGTCGTAGGTGGGCGAGAGCGCGAAATAATAGGGGACCTTGATACCAACGCCGAGGTCGCTCTTGTAAGCGATGCCGGGGATCAGGAAGCCGCTCTTGCGCTTGACGGTCGGGTCGGCGATCTCGAAGGCCGGCAGATAGGCCAGCGGAAAGCCAAAGAACTCGAAATTCGAATTCTCGAAGCGAACCGTCTTCTTCTCGCCGTTCCAGATGATCTTCCTGGCCTTGATGCGCCAGGTCGGCGCCTTGTCGGGCTTGTCCTCGCACGGCTCGCACGCCGTGTAGACGCCATTGTGGAACGTCGTCAGCACGCCGCCCATGCGTTCGGCGCTTTCGGCTGCGAAATACGCCTTGTCGACGGTCTCGACACGCAGCGCATTGACGAAACCGTCGGCGAAATCGTCGGTGATGTCGACATGCTGCGAGTAGATCTTGGTGCCGTCGCTGTTGACGACCGCGACATTGCCGCTGGCGACCAGGCGCTTGGTGTTGCGGTCATATTCGACCCGCTGGGCGACGAGGCGGTTGCCGCCATAATCGATCTGGACGCCGCCGACGGCCGTTACCGTGTTGTTGTCGTTGTCATAGACCAGCGTATCGGCAGCCAGCAGCATTTGCGAGCCGGCGGGAACGCTCGCTGCCATGTCGCCGATTTCCTGGGCCAAAACCGGGACATTGACGGGGACGCAGGCAAACAGGCACGCCAAGGCGCTCGCCCCATAGAGGCGTGCCAAACCGGCCTGCCTATGGCTGGGCAAAACCGCTTCCCTCACTAGCCGTCTTCCTTGTACAGCAGGAACGTCACCCCGAAGAACATAGCCACGACAACCGGAACCCAAGCAGCCACGGCCGTGGGTACGAATCCCGCTACGCCGAATGCCTTGACCAGCACCGATACGACATAAAGCAGAAACCCGGCCATGACGCCACCCAGAATCATCGTCGCCGATTGCCCCATCCTCGCAAATCGCATTGAAACTGTTGCCGCAATCAGCGTCATGGCGACGAGCAGGAACGGCAGTGCCACCAGCGAATCGAACTGCATGGCAAAGGCATTTGCCTTGAGGCCGAAGGAGCGGGCAACTTCGATCTTGCCGGGCAGATCGTAGAACGGGATGGTTTCGGGGCGCGCCAGCCGCTCTTGCACGAATTCGGGCTTGAGATTGGTCGCGACCCGGTCGCTCGCCAGCGATTCAATGTTGCCGTCGCGAAACACCTTGACGTCCTGCAACTCCCAGTAACCATCCCGCAAAAAGGCGTGCGCTGCGTCCTTGCGTTCGACGATATCGCCCTGCGGGCTGAGGACGAAGAAGACGGCGTCGGCCATCTCCAGGCCCTGGTTGAGGATCGAGCGCGCACCGATGATTGTGTCGCCCGCGCTGGTTTTCTGCCGGATCCATGGCGCTGCGTCGGCCGACACGGCGTTTGACTTGCCGGAACGGAGCTGGGCCTCGATTTGCTCGGACCAGGAAAAGGCATGCGCGGCGATCGGGTTGATGATCCCCACCGACAGCACGCCGAACAGCAGTGCCCCGATGCAGCACGGCAGCAGGAACTGCCATGCGGAAACGCCAGCGGAACGCGCGATGACCAACTCATACTTGCGATTGAGCGAGACCAGCGTCGCCATCGCCGAGAACAGGCCGACGAACGGCACCGTCTGCAGCATGATCATCGGCATCCTCAGGCCTGAAATGGCAAGCGCCGTCCCGTAGGTGAAGCCCGGCAGGCCGGTCGTGCGGCCGGAAAGTTCGGTGAAATCGATCAGGAACACCAGCGCCAGCAGGCCGATGAAAAACCAGACGGTAATCGTCACATAGCGGAAGAAGAAGTAGCGACCTAGAGTCCAACCCATCAGCCGACCTCCTGGCCGGAAGTGCCGCGCCTGGCAAAGCGGGCCTTGAAAGCGTTCCAGCCATCAGTGAAGCGGCTGGCGAAATTCGTCATCCAGTCGGCCCAGGCGACCGGCAGTTCCATGGTCCGGTTGGAGACGATGAACCATATTGCGACCGCGGATGACACGATTGGAACGCCGTAGACCATATAGGCGTATTGCGGAACCTTGTCGGCCTTTCCCGCGGCAAAGAAGCCTAGCCAGCGCACGAAAAGCGCAATCGCGATGGCCGTGATCAAGGGGTGGACGCGCGCCTCGCGGTGCGAGCGTGCGTCTCCCGCGACGGCAAGCGCGATCAGCGCGAAAACGAGCGAATAGGACCATTCGGAAAAGCGCTGATTGAGCTCGGCCAGATACCTGTTCGGCCTTTGCTGGTATATCTTGTCGTTGGGGCTCGGGTTGAGCAGGTACTGCGTCGTCCGATCCTTCGGCAAAAGCAGTATGTCCGAGGAAGCCGACATGAAGGCGGACAGATCGAAGGCATAGGAGGTGAAGCGGATGACCGACAGGTCGCCGGTCAGCGTTTCGCGATGAATGACGCCGTCATTCATCATCAGCACCTTCTCGTCGCCGCGTTCGACAATGCTGCCGGTCTTGGCGTAGTAGATGAGGTTGACGCCTTCCTCACGTGAATCCGCCACAAAGATGCCGCCGAGCCGGTTGTCCGGAAGCCGCTCGCCGATCTGCAGGAACAGGCCATTGTCGATCTTGCGGAAAGTGCCTTCCTGGATGATCAGCGACAACAGGTCGGCGCGCGACGATGCCACCAGCTCGCGGTTTTTCTGGCGGGCATAGGGATCGATGCCATTGTCGACGGCGAACGAAAAGACGCTGGCTGCCAGCGCCAGAAGCATGATCGGCCTGACGACCGTCCAGCGCGAGGCGCCGGCGGCGTTGATCACCGCCAGTTCCGAATCGGTGTTCATGACGCTGAGCGTCTGGGCGACCGCCACCACCAGGGCGAACGGCACGACGATCGGAACGATCGATGGAATGATCAGCGCCGCGACCTCGAAAAAGGTCAGCGCCGATTGGCCGCTGTCTGTGACGAGGTCGATGCGGGCGAGCACCTGCGTCGTCCACACGATTGCCAGCGTCCAGATGAGCGCCGCGAGGAAGACCGCCAGCGCGCGACGCATGATGTAGCGTTCAACGACCCTCATGAAGGCTTTTCTCGATTTTGCCGAACGGCATCATGCCTCCGGACAAGGTAGTCGCCCGGCGGCGGCCGCACAACTGGCTCCATTGGACGGTTCCCTCAAGCGGCTCGATCCGGCTCCCGTCCCACGCCCGTTCAGCGGGTCGCAGTGTCGGCGGCAATGGATAAGAAAAGGCCAACATCGATGGTTAACAAGAGGTTGCGGCAGGAAAGCGGGGCCGGGCCGCGACGAATCGCCCATCGATTCCATGTGCCATATGGGGTGTGATTCCGGCAAAGTCTTGCCTAATGAGGGAAAACGACCAAATGTCGCGCCGACCAAGGTTGCGGCCGCCGTGACTGTGACAGGTGCAGGTATGGACGTCAGGGAATTGCGCGGTCAAACCGGGGAGGTATCGCACTCGCACGGTGTGATCGTGATTGGCGCCGGCGCTGCCGGGCTGGCGGCCGCCCATGCACTGATCGAGGCCGGCGTCCCGACGGTCATCCTGGAGAAGGAAAGCCGGCTCGCCGAACCCTGGCATCGGCGGCACGAACGTTTGCACCTCAATTCGCATCGCGATCTCTCGACGCTGCCTGGCGTCGGCTTTCCCGTCGGCACACCGGCTTTTCCCCACAAAACCGCTGTCATCCGCCATCTGAACGATTTCAGCCGGACACACAGCCTGCCGGTAGAGTTCGACGCCGCCGTCGAGGAGATCGCGTTCAAAGGCGATCATTGGGTTGTAGGGACCAATATCGGTCCCCGGTTGGCGCGCCATGTCGTCATCGCCACCGGGCGCGACCGGCAGCCTTTCATTCCCGCGTGGAAGGGGGCAGGCGCCTTTGCCGGCCGGATCATCCATTCGGCGGATTTTGGCAGAGCCGAGGACTATGTTGGACAAAAAGTGCTGGTCGTCGGCGCCGGCAATTCGGGCTTCGACGTGCTCAATCATCTTGCAGGTATAGAGACCAGAAACATCTGGCTGTCGGCTCGCAATGGTCCCTCGATCCTGCCCAAGCGTATCGGCAAGATCGCCGTTCACAGGCTTTCGCCGTTCATGGCCCGCCTGCCGTTGTGGCTCGCCGATGCGGCGATGGCCGCGACACAGCGCCTGGTTTTCGGCGACCTGACGAAATTCGGCATGCCGAAAGCGCCCTCGGGAGGCGCGAGCCGCCTGACTGACGACTACACCGCAATCGCAACCGACGACGGCGCCGTCCGCGCCATCAAGGGCGGCAAGATCATCGTGGTGCCGACAGTGCGCGAATTCACCCGCGACGGCGTGATCCTGGGCAATGACAAGCTGATCGCCCCCGATATCGTCATCGCGGCGACGGGCTATCGCACCGGGCTCGAACGCATGGTCGGCAAGCTTGGTGTGCTGGACGGCAATGGCGTGCCGCTTTTCAATGGCGGCGAGACCGACCCGAAACTGCCCGGCCTGTGGTTTACCGGCATGCGGCCAAGCATTCGTGGCTGTTTCGCCAATGCCCGTATCCAAGCCAAGGCGATCACGCAGCAGATCGTCGGCCGGGGCTGGTGATTTGCAGCGCGCCGCGATCGTCGCCCGTGGGAGCCCGGAACTGTCACGAGGAATAGCAGGGCAAAAACCGGCAAAAAGGTGAACAAAATCAAGGGTCGAAAAAGAGGATGGTTTTTTTGATCGGAAAACGGGCAAATGTCGTGCATCTTCAACGCGCTCCCCTGAAAACCCAACGCACTTCGCCGAAAGCAGGACATGATGACTTCGAGACCTTCGATCGCCTTCGCCAAATTCGCGGCGCCCAAAAAGGGCAGCGTCTTCGTGCTGGTGGCCGACGATAGCAGCCTCGGCGAGGCGGCAAAGGCCTGCGATCCGGCAAAGACCTTGGAGCGGGCGTTTCCGGTGGCCGACTTTTCCGGCAAATTCGCCAGCCTGGTTGAAGTGCTGGCGCCGGAGGGGACATCGCTCGACCGGCTGGTGGCGGTCGGCGCCGGCAAGGAGTCGGGGCTCGACGACCATGCCTGGCTGAAGCTTGGCGGCACCATCGCCGCGTCCCTGCGCAAGGCGACCGAGGTGGTCGTCGTGCTCGACCTGCCGGGTGCAGCCGGCGGCGGCACGCAGGCGGCGCAACTTGCCGCTGGTATCCTGCTGCGCAGCTATGCCTTCGACAAATACAAGACGAAAAAGGACAATGGCGACGGCCGGCATGGCGGCAAGAAGGCCGAACCCAAGAAGCCGGTCAAGGTGACCATCCACACCACCGATCCGGCGGCTGCGAAAAGGGCCTTTGCCGACGAGGTGGCGGTGATCGACGGCGTGCTCCTGGCGCGCGATCTGGTCAACGAACCGGCCAACATCCTTGGCCCGGTGGAATTCGCCGCCCGCGCCAGCGAACTGGAAGCGCTCGGCGTCAAGGTCGAGATCCTGGCCGAGAAGGAGATGAAGAAGCTCGGCATGGGCTCGTTGCTCGGCGTCGCGCAAGGCTCGCCGCGCGGCGCCCGCATGGCCGTCATGCAGTGGAACGGCGGCAAGGCCAAGGACAGTCCGGTCGCTTTCGTCGGCAAGGGCGTCACCTTCGACACCGGCGGCAATTCGATGAAGCCGGCCTCCGGCATGGAGGACATGAAGGGCGACATGGGCGGTGCGGCCGCAGTGACCGGACTGATGCATGCGCTGGCCTCACGCAAGGCCAAGGCCAATGTCGTCGGCGTCATCGGACTGGTCGAAAATGCCGTCGACGGCCATGCCCAACGCCCGGGTGACATCGTCACCTCGATGTCCGGCCAGACCATCGAGGTGCTGAACACCGATGCCGAAGGCCGGCTCGTTCTGGCTGATGCGCTGTGGTACTGCAACGACCGTTTCCAGCCGAAATTCATGGTCAATCTGGCGACGCTGACCGGCGCCATCATGGTAGCGCTCGGCCAGAACTATGCCGGCCTGTTCTCCAACAATGACGAACTGGCCGACAGGTTGACCACGGCCGGGCAGTCGACGCAGGAACGGCTGTGGCGAATGCCGCTCGGCGCCGAATACGACAAGCTGATCGATTCGAAAAACGCCGACATGAAGAACATCGGCGGCCGCTACGGCGGCGCCATCATCGCGGCGCAATTCCTGCAGCGCTTCGTCAAGGACACGCCCTGGGCCCATCTCGACATCGCCGGCACCGCGATGGGCGCGCCTCCCAGCGAGATCAACCAGTCATGGGGTTCCGGCTTCGGCGTCAGGCTGCTCGACCGTCTGGTGCGCGACAACTATGAGGGGTGAGGCCTTAATCTCTGTTTTTACGCAATTCCTGACGGAAAACCGCTACACACTTTTCCTGGAATTGCTCCAGAGGCACAACCATGGCCGAAGTCCTGTTCTATCACCTGACCGAATCGACGCTGGAGGATGCGCTGCCCGGCCTGCTCGAGCGCAGCGTCGATCGCGGTTGGCGCGCCGTGGTGCAGACCGGCACCGAGGAGCGGCGCGACGCGCTGGACCAGCATCTGTGGACGTTCCGCGACGATTCGTTCCTTGCGCATGCGACCGATCGCGAAGCCTATCCTGCCGAGCAGCCGATCCTTCTGACCACCGGCCAGGAAAACCCGAACGAGGCGCAGATCCGCTTCCTCGTCGATGGCGCGCCGCCGCCCGAACTTGCCGGCTATGAACGCGCCGTGTTCCTGTTCGACGGCCACGACGCGGCCCAGGTCGAGGCCGCGCGCACCCATTGGAAGACGATGAAGGACGCAGGCCACACAGTGACCTACTGGCAGCAGACGCCGGACCGGCGCTGGGAACGCAAGGCGTGAGGTGCGCCGCCGCGCCCGCTCCTATCTCATGGAATGAATGATGCGCTTTCTGTTTCTCCTGATCCTGCTCGCCGGCATTGCCATCGGCATCGCCTATCCATGGGCGATGAGCAATTTCTCCGGCCATGAGATCGGCACCTGGCGGGTCTATGAGCAGGGCCGGTTCAAGCCGGTGACGGTGCTGCTTGCCGAAAGCGACGCGCCGGTCAGGGTGCTGGTCGACCTCACCGCCAGGGCCGAGCGCATCGTCGCCTCGCAACAGCGCACCCTGCTGACATTGACCGCCGCCACCGGCGGCCGGACCGTGCTCGCCTCGACGCTTGCCTTCAACCATTCCGAAAACCCGCGCCAGCCCAGCCCGCAATCGCCGGACAAGATCTTTCGCGATGAAGCGGGCGTGATCCAGACGGTCAGTCCCGGTCCTTATACCTTCACGGCCGGTCCCGGCGACGCCGAGGACATCCCCATGCGCGCCGTGGACCTCGTGCTGCGCGCCGGCGCCGGCGAGATCGACAGCCGCGCGCAGCCGGTCGGCTTCTCCTTGATGGCGGTTGGCCTGATCGGGTTGGTACTGGCGTTTCGCTTCGGCGGCGGCCGGCCGCAAAACCCGAACTCGCAGCCGCCACCGCCACGCTGGGGCCGCAACGGTTCGTCGAGTTAGTTGATGGCATGAACTACCGCCACGCCTATCACGCCGGAAACTTCGCCGATGTCGTCAAGCATGTCGTGCTGAGCCGGCTCGTCGAATATCTGAAGCAGAAGGACAAGGCATTCCGCGTCATCGACACCCATGCCGGCATCGGCCGCTACGATCTGTCTTCGACCGAAGCCCAAAAGACCGGCGAGTGGCAAGGCGGCATCGGCCGGCTGATCGATGCCCCGCTCGACGCCAAGGCGGCGGCGCTGCTGGCTCCTTATCTCGATGTGGTTCGCTCGCTCAATCCGGAGGGTGGCCCGAATCCCAAGGTGAAGAAATATCCGGGCTCGCCGCTGATCGCCAGGCAACTCATGCGCAAGCAGGACCGGCTGTCCGCGGTCGAGCTGCACCGGGACGATGCCGCGAAGCTGAAGGTGCTGTTTGCCGGCGACTTCCAGACACGGGTGATCGAGCTCGACGGCTGGCTGGCGCTTGGCGCGCATCTGCCGCCCAAGGAGAACCGCGGCCTCGTGCTCATCGATCCGCCCTTCGAGGAGCAGGGCGAGTTCGGCCGGCTCGTCGACGGGCTGCAAAAGGCGCACAAGCGCTGGCCAGGCGGCATCTATGCGCTGTGGTATCCGGTGAAGGACCGCAAGGCGGTGATCGCCTTCAGGAAGGCGCTCAAGCAATCGGGTATCCCGAAGCTGCTCGACATAGACTTCGAGATCAAACCCCCGTCGGCCGAACCCAGCCTCGACGGCAGCGGCATGGTGGTGGTCAACCCGCCATTCACGCTGGAAGACGAATTGCGCATTGTGCTGCCAGCCCTGCACCGGCTGCTGGTCGTCGAAAAGCCGGCGGACTGGAGGATGGAGTGGCTGGCGGGGGAGTAAACGCCAGCAACCCTTTGTTCATCGACGCCACCAAGATGACTGTGCAACGGCTTGACCGCCGCCGGGCGAATCCGCACAGTGCGCTGAGTCGACCATAAGAGGCTGCCATGACTCGCTTCGCCAGATCCGCCCTTGCCGCACTGATTGCCCTTTGCACACCGCTCGGCACGTCGCTTGGCGTCACACAGGCCGTGCACGCCGCCGACCTTGGCGTCTATTCCGACGACGGCAGCGTCTGCGGCGAGGACTGGGTGCTGAAAAAGATCACCAACCGCTTCAGCTATCAGGTGCATCACGTGCCGCATCTGCCGGATGTCGAAATTGTCGATTTCCAGCGCATTCACCAGCATCGCTATCTGCCGGCCGATGAAACCTGGCCGATCGGCCGCCGCTATTGCGGCGCTACCGTCAGCCTGTCCGACGGCCGCGCCCGCACCATCTGGTATCTGATCGAGGAAGGGCAGGGCTTTGCCTCGATCGGCGACAATGTCGAATTCTGCGTCTCGGGCTTCGACCGCTGGATGGTCTATAACGGCCGCTGCCGCGTCCTGCGCTGAGCGCGGCATTCCTCTTTTATTTCCTCTTTAGCCTGCGGCGACATCACCGCAGGCTTTCTTTTGGCGTGTTGACAGCCGGCGCGATCCGTCGCATAGATATGAGACAGACCTGTCTCACTACTAAGTGAATGCCATGATGTCATCGCCCACGCCTGGTAAACGCCAGCATGTCGTCGACACCGCCTATACGCTATTCAAGCGTGACGGCTTCCATGCCACCGGCATCGATCGGATCATCGCCGAAGCCGGCATAGCCAAGATGACGATGTATCGCCATTTCCCGAGCAAGGACGAACTGATCGTCGAGGTGCTGGAGCATCGCGCCCGGCGTTTCGAGCGCCAGCTCGACCGCCTCGCGCAAGAGGCCGCCACGCCCGAGCAGAAGATTGGAAAAATCTTCGACTGGCACGAGCGCTGGTTCCGCAGCGACGATTTCCACGGCTGTCTGTTCGCGCATGCGCTGGCTGAATTCGGCGATCCCGGCCATCCGGTGTTCAAGGCTGTTGCCAGGCAGAAGAACGCCTTCAAGCTGCACATGCAGTCGATCCTCGAGAAGGTGATGGCGCCCAAGCAGGCCGAGAGCGCTGCTGCGGCGCTGCTGATGCTGATCGAGGGTGCGACGCTGATGGCGCAGATGGGACAGCCCGCCATCGACGATGCCCGCAAGGCGGCCGCCGCCATCATCGCCAGCGCGCACACACCGCAATGAGCGCGACGGTCATTGCGCTTGCGCTGTTCGCGGCCGTCCTCCATGCCGGCTGGAACGCCTTCCTGCGGACAGGGGCCGACAGGCTGTGGACGGTCACCGTCATGAGTTTTTCCAGCACGCTGATTGCTATTCCCTTCGCGCTTCTCCATGCACTCCCGGCGGCAGCGGCCTGGCCCTATGTCGTGCTCTCGGCCGGCTTGCAGGTCGGCTACAGCGTCTTCCTGGTGGCCGCCTACAGATACGGCGAACTGGGGCAGGTCTATCCGATCGTGCGCGGCAGCGTGCCGCTGTTGGTCACGCTCGGCGGCTATTTTCTGGCCGGCCAGCAACTCAGCGTGCCGGAGATCCTCGGCGTTGCGCTCGTTGCCGGCGGCATCATGGCGCTTTCACTGGGTAAGGGAAGGGCGTCGACGATTTCGATCCTCTACGCGCTGGCGACGGGCGCGATCATCGCCGCCTATGCGACGGTCGACGCCATCGGCGTTCGCGCTTCACAAGACAGTGGCGCCTATACGGCATGGGTGCTGGTGCTCTACGGCGCTTTGCTGCCGGCGACCTTCGTCGCCTTGCGCGGCAGGCTTGCAGTCGATTTCGGAGCGCCGGAAACCTGGAAGGCGCTGGGCGGCGGACTGTTTGCGCTGCTCGCCTATGGCGTCGTGGTCGCCGCCTTCGCGCTCGGACCGGCCGGCCCGATCACCGCGATCCGAGAAACCAGCGTCGTCTTCGCCGCGTTCATCGGCAGGCTGTTCCTCGGCGAGGCGCTGACGCCAAGGCGCGTCGGTGCCTGCGCTGTCGTCGCGCTCGGCGCCATCTGCCTCGGCTATCAGGCGTGAGCGCCGAGGGCGCCCGACCGCGCTACCCGGTTCGTGCACTGCCCGCACCAGAGAGATAGGCCGAGATCAGCTCGACGAGCTGCTTCCGCAAATCGGCGGCATCCAGCATGCCCCGGCGCGCCGCATTGTGGATCACGCCCTCGATCGCCGATGACAATACTCGTGCGACGGTCTCGTTGTCTTTCCTGCGCCTGCGATACTGCGCCACGGCGGCAGTGTAGTGTTCGAGATAGCGGGATTGGAATGCGGCATGGGCGGCCCGTGAGCCGCGGTCGCCCGGCGCCTCGTCGAGCAGCACCTGGTGCAGCGTCGGGTGGATGCTGTGCGCCGAGATCATGCCTCGCACCAGCTCACGCGCAAATTGCCTGAGCGGCTTCTCGTCCGCCGCCGCTTCGCTGATGACTGACAGCACGTGATCGAAATGGCGGCGTCGGATCGCCTCGACCAAGGCGAGCTTGTCGGGGAAATATTGATAGAGCGAGCCGATGCTGACGCCGGCCGCCTCGGCCACCTTGTTTGTCGTGAAGCCGGCCCAGCCAAGCTCGCTCAGAATATGAGCACCGGCTTCGATGATTGCTTCGACGGTCGCGATCGAGCGCGCCTGGCGCGGCTGCTTGCGCATGCGCGGACGCGATTTTGCAATGCGAGTAGACACGTTTGCTTGTCCCCATGAAAATACGGATATGGAAATATAAACAACATACTCACATTTTCCGGACCGGAAGGAAAACGAATCATGAGCGCCTCGATCTTGCTTCGCGGCCTTTTCGCCTATCAGGCCTGGGCCAGCGACGAACTGCTGGAGAAAATCGCGAGCCTGGATCAGCACGTGCACTATGAGGAACGCCACGCCGCGATACGGCTGATCAATCATTGCCATGTGGTGGCGCTGATTTTTTCGGCGCATCTCGTCGGCGGGAGCCACAGCTATGACGCTGACAACACGGCGGACACGCCGGCGCTCGCCGAATTGCGCGTGGCGGTCGCAGCGTCCGATCGCTGGTACCGCGACTATCTCGAAATCGTCTCACCGGAACAGCTATCGGAACTCGTGCCTTTCGTGTTCACCGATGGTGACAAGGGGTCGATGTCACGCCAGGAAATGTTGATGCATGTTGCTCTCCACGCTAGCTACCATCGTGGCGAGATCGGCCGCATCTTGGTGCAGCTTTCCATCACGCCGCCATGGGACACCTTCGCCGCCCACCTCCATCAGTCCGAGCCTTCACGCCGGCTGCAGGTCGAACCGCTTGGAGCGGCGTACGTCCATTTGGATGCGCAAACTGCGCTATAACGCTTTGAATATGCTTATTATTTTCGAAAGCAGAGATCAGTATGGCAAAAAACGGATTCCGATTTTCGGGCTGATGCACCGGTGCTCGACCGACTGGAGATTGCCAATTTTTCACAACGCCAACTCGACTGCCGAAAGCAAAATCCCGATCTCGAAAAATATGAGCTTAAAGCTCACTTTCGTCGCGCAAGGTGATGCGGCGGCACTCGTCGTGTTGCTTCTGTCCGCACCTGTAGTTCGCCGTGTTGGTCAAGACGAAGCGAGCTGCGTTGCAGCTCTTCATGGTGGTCGCGATCAGCAGCCAATGCTTGCGGTGAAGGCCGTTCGAAAAAGTTCCTTCGCTTATCGACAAGACCGGCCAAGATAGAGCGCGCGGAATTTTCACCGCAGAATTTCACCACGCGGGTCGAAGATCCCCGGTGGATTTCTGCGACGATCTGCATGGTCGTGCGCGTGACGTAACCGAAATTTAAGCTGCGAAAATCATTGTGATGCTTCGCTGGCTAGAAGCACGCGAGTCAGATATGCATGACAAGCCGGGTCACTAATGGCCATCGGCACAACGCAAGGGGCATCGCATGGCTAAGACGTCATCCAAAGCGCCGGCATCCAAGGCACCGGCAAAGAAAGCACCAGTAAAGGCAGCGGCGGCGAAAGCAGCAACTGCAGTTAAGAAAGCAGCACCTGCTGCCAAGCCTAAGGCAAAAGCTGCGCCGGCCAAGAAGCCGGCCGCAAAGGCCGCGGCAAAACCAGCAGTGAAGAAAGCAGCGCCGGCCAAGGCCAAGGCTGCACCGGCAAAGAAGGCTGCACCAGCAAAGAAGGCCGCACCGGCTAAGAAAGCGGCGCCGGCTAAGAAGCCCGTTGCAAAGGCAGCGGCGAAGCCCGCCGCGAAGAAGGCAGCACCCGCCAAGGCCAAGGCTCCGGCAAAGGCCGCCGCGGCGAAGTCTTCGGCAGCAGTGAAGAAAGCTGCGCCTGCCAAGGCCAAGGCGAAGAAGTAGTCGCGTTTCTTCGCGCGCCGGTGCCGGAACATATGAGGGCGGATACCGTCAAGGTGCCGCGCTCTTTGTTTCGGTATTGATGCGCTCGAAAAGAGGGGCGGAGGTATCTTTCGCAGCTCCCAGGACTTCGCCACGGGGCGAAGTCCGGCGGGGCTTTTTTGTTGTGTCTCGACGGCGGATCGCGCTCACGATCGATGTCGCCTCTGGCAGCCGATTTTTCCGCTGCTGGCCGTTGCCTCGTCAAAGGCGATCGGTAAAACGCACTGTCCACAAACAGGAAACCGATCATGCCAAAGCTGCTTTATGCGTCCACGTCCCCCTATAGCTCCAAGGTGCGCATGGCGGCGCTTTATGCAGGCATCGCCATCGACCTCGTGCCTGTCAGGACCGAGGACAAGCCGGCCGAGCTGACCGGCGCCAATCCGCTTGGCAAGATCCCGGTGCTGGTGCTGGACGATGGCCGCTCGATCCACGACAGCCGCGCCATTACCCAGCATCTCAACCGGGTGTCGAAGAACGCGCTGTTGCCGCGCAATCCCGACAAGCGTCTCGATGCTGAAGTGCTGGAGGCGCTGGCCGACGGTATCTGCGACTGCGCGCTGTCGATGGTCTATGAGCGGCGCACCCGCCCTGAGGACATGGTCTATCAGCCCTGGCTCGACCGCCAGTGGGCAAAGATCACCGCGGCACTCGATCTGCTCAACGCCAATCCGCCGAAGCTGCCGAAGAAGATCACCACCGGCCAGATAGCGCTGCGCGCCTGCCTCGGTTATCTCTCGCTGCGCTTTGCCGGAAAATGGGAGAAGGGCCGCAGCCGGCTGATCCGCTGGGCGGCGCGTTTTGATGAGAAGTTTCCGGAGTTGAAGCCGGCGATTCCGGGCTGAGCACATCCTGCGACCGGTTTGTTGCCGTCTCGCACAAAGTTCTCGAAACCGGCAAGCTCTTGGGCTACAACGGTTTCCAGCAATGCCTGTGTGAACCCTGCAATGACCAAGACTGATGACGACAGCCCGAATGGCGGACGCAGCGCGCTGTTTGCGCCGCCTGGCGACGCGTCGGGGGCGGAACCGGTTTCGCGCCCGCGCAAGGCACTGCTGTCCTCCTCCATGGTCGGCTCGACCAATCGCGGCCGCGTGTTGCAGGCGCTGTTCGATCTCGGTCCCACCAGCCGCGCCGAGCTGGCCCGGCTTGCGGGCGTCAATCGCACCACCATTTCCGGCATCGTCCAGCCGCTGATCGACGACCAGGTGCTGGTTGAGAGCGATCCGATCCCCGCCAATCCCGGCGGCGGCAAGCCGGCGCGGCCGCTATGGTTCTCGCCCAATGCCCGTCCGATCTGCGGCGTGCTTTTGATGCCGGACGCGGTCCATGCCTGCGTGGCGACGCTCGACGGCAAGATCGAGGCGGAGCGCAAGATGGCGCTGCCGGACGGCAGGGGACCGGTCGGGCCGATCATCGAGACCATCGCCGAATGCGTCGGCGACACACTCGCCAAGGCGCGGCGCACGCCTTTCGGCATCGGTGTCGGCGTCGGCGGCATGGTCGACACCGATCGCGGCTCGATCGTCACCGTCAACCTGGCGCCGGCGCTCGACCGCTATCCGCTCGCCGACGAACTCGGCCGCCGCTTCGGCCTGCCGGTCAAGCTCGACCACCATCCGCGCGCCTTGCTGGTCGGCGACCGCTGGTTCGGCGCCGGGCGCGGCGTCAGGCAGTTCGCCGTCGTCTATACCGGTGAAGTGCTCGGCGGCGCGTTCTTTTTCGATGGTCATCTCTATCGCGGCACCGCCGGGGCAGGGGGCGAGCTCGGCCACACTTTCGTACAACTCGACGGCGAGCTTTGCCGCTGCGGCCGGCGCGGCTGCTGGGATACCATCGCCACACTGAGCTGGCTGCGGCGCGAGGCCAGCCGAGCGGCTCTGCCCGAGCCTGAGCTGATCGATTCGGCTCGCCTCGTCGACATGGCGCAGCACCGGTTGCCGGGAGCGGCCGAGCTGCTCGACCGCTACGCCCGCAACGTCGCTGTCGGCATCGCCAACCTGCAACAGACGGTGGCGCCCAACATCTTCATCCTGCATGGCGATGTCGTGCTCGGCGGCGACCGCCTGCTCGGCGCCATCGCCAACCACGTCCGCGCTATGGTCCCGGCGCGGCCAGGCGGTGCGATCGAATTCATCGCCGGCGATGCGGGCGATGGCGCGGCGCTGCTCGGCGCCGCAGGGCTGGTGATCTCGGAGCTGCTGCAGCTGCCGATCTGACCTTGGCGATTAGCGAATGCGGCGGAGTGCGTAATCTCCCTCCTTGAGCGGGAGATGGCCGGCAGGCCAGAGGGGGTCGTCTCGCATAGATCGCCGACACCCTCTGTCGTCGCGGAAGGCGCCGGCGCTCCACGCGCGGCGACCCCCTCTGTCGCCTTTGGCGACATCTCCCCCTCAAGGGGGGAGATCACCGCCCCGCCAGCTTCAAATAACTCCCGAACCACGGCTGCATGCGCTCGAACCGCGCCGCCATATTGAGCACGCTCGCATCGGCGTGCCGCCGCCCGATGATCTGCAGGCCGACGGGCAGGCCCTGCGCCGTCAGCCCGGCCGGCACCGAGATCGCGGGATGGCCGGTGTAGTTGATCGGATAGGTCATGCACCATCCGATCAGCGGATCGACCGCCTCGCCATTGATAGACGTCGGTCCGATCGTGTTGCCGTCGGTCGCATTTTTGACCGGTGGAATGGCCAGCGTCGGCGAGACGATCAGGTCATGGGTTTCAAACAGATCCTGAAGGCCATCAAAGACGTTGGTGCGCAGCAGGTCGTCGAGTGCGTGCTCGACCGCCGACACTTTGTAGGCGCCCTCCAGCATGGCGCGGAACTGCGGCGTCAGCACCGCCGCGTGCTCGCCCATCAGGTCGATGCCTTCCTGTTTCCAGTATACGGCGATCGCCGCGTAGTGGATCGAGATCGTGCGCACCCAGAGCGCCGCCAGTTCCTTGTGGTCCGCCTTGAAATCGGGTTCGACCTCATCGACCTCGATGCCGTTCCGGCGCATGACATCGACCGCATCGGCAACGACCGCTGCGACATCGGGGTGGACAGGGAAATTGCCGAGGCGCGGGCTGTAGGCGACCCGCGGCTTTCGTGCCGGCCCGCTGACGGCGCCGACATAATCGACGCCGTCGTCGGGCAAGCTGAGCGGGTCGCGGCTGTGCGACCCGGCCATGACCTTGGTCATCAGCGCCGCGTCGGCAACGGTTCGGGCCAGCGGTCCGATATGGACCAGCGGATGCCCCCACAGGAAGCCGTCGGGACGCGTCACCGAGGGGATGCGGCCGAAGGAAGGCTTGAAGCCGACGGTGCCGCTGAACGAGGCCGGAATGCGCACCGAGCCGCCGCCATCCGTGCCTTGCGCCAGCGCCGCCATGCCGTCTGCCACCGCGGCAGCGCTGCCGCCCGACGAGCCACCGGAATTGTAGCCGATCGCAAAAGGCGTGCTGGTCGGCCCAAAGCGCAGATTGTCGGTGATGCCCTTGTGGCCGAACTCCGGCGTGTTGGTCTTGCCGAGTACGATGGCGCCGGCATCGAGCAGCCGATCGACCGCCGCCGCGCTGTCTTTGGGTACCCGGTTCTCGACCGCCCGCGAACCCATCGAGGTCGGCACGCCGGCGAGATCATCAAGATCCTTGATGCCGACCGGCACGCCGTGCAACGGCCCGAGCGGAACGCCTGCCATCACGGCCTTTTCGGCGACGCGCGCGGCATCCATAGCTTCGTCGCCGAGCACCAGCGTATAGGCGTTGACGACCGGATTGCGCGCCTCGATGCGGCGCAGATACGCCTCCGTCACCTCGACCGGCGACAGGTCGCGGCGCCGGATGCGCTCGGCCAGTTCGGTGGCCGGCAGGAAACAGAGCTGGTCGTCCGCAGAAGTCATGAAAGTCATTCCGTCTTGTTGGGTTCTATTTGATGAACACTGGATTTGCCGAGCCGCCCGTGCCTTTGCTGACCTTGGCCGGGCTCGCGCAGTAGAAACCTTCGTAGCGTCGATCCTCGGCGCAGTCGGCGGCCAGCGCGTCGAGCGACGCCATTTCGGTGAAGACGATGCCGAGATTGCGCATCAGCGCTGCGTGCAGCACCAGCATCAGCCCTGTCCCAGGCTCATAGGTGGTCTCGTTGGCCAGCGTATCGGTGACCAGGCTCGGGATCTGCATCTCGTCGAACCAGCGCACCAGTTCAAGGCTGAAGGTCAGGCCCGGCTCCCAGTAATCTTCGCCAACGCGCTGCTGTCCCGCCGCCAGTGCGCCGACCCAGCCGGTTCGGACAAGCAGGATGCTGCGCGGCAGGATGTCGACGCCTTGCGCCCGCGCGCATTCCATCAGGTCGTGATGCGTAAAAGTCTCGGCTCGCTCCAGCGCCGACTTGCCGCGGAAGCGGGCGACGTCGAGCAGCACGCCGCGGCCGACGATCCCGCGCTCGGCGATCGGCATGATGCCGGCTCTGGTCATACCGCCACTGGTGCTGCTGGCCGGGAATCCGTTCCACAGCGTGTCGTCGAACCACATATGGCCCAGCGCGTCGCAATGGGTGCCGGCCTGGGCGAAGCCGGTGACATAGTCGTCGGCGAATTCGAGGCCGCCGGCCAGCGGCTGCCAATGGCCATTCTCGAAGCCGGCCTTGTCGGCAACCATGAAATGCTTGGCCGGCCAGCGGCCGGGAAACACCGGGTCGCCCTCCTGCGTGGCGATCGGCACGCCGAGGGTGAAGGTACGGCCATCCCGCGCCGCCGAGAGCCCGCGCTTGACCTCGTCCGATGTCAGATAATTGAGGGCGCCGATCTGGTCGTCGGCGCCCCAGTGGCCCCAGCGGTTGGGCGCATCGGCCAGCAGCCGGGTCAGCGTCATTGTGTCGGTCGCACTCATGCGCCGGCCTCCAGCATTGCGGCGGCCGGCATCGCCTCCTTGGCGCCGGTGATGTAGGCGACGACCTCTTCCATGTTGGTGGCGGCGCTCGGAAGATCGGCGGCCTTGCGGCCCCGGCGCATCACCACAACGCGGTTGCAGACCTGCCAGAGGTGATCGAGATTGTGGGTGACCATGACGATGGTCAACCCCTTGGCACCGAGCCTCCTGATGAGGTCGAGCACCTCGCGCGATTCGCGCACGCCAAGTGCCGCGGTCGGCTCGTCGAGCAACAGCAGCTTATGTCCCCAGAAGGCGCCGCGCGCGATCGCCACCAACTGGCGCTGGCCACCCGACATGCGTTCGACCGTCTTTGAGCGCACGCCGGGGATGTCGATGTGCAATTCATCGAGACCCTTGATCGCGGTGTCGCCCATCGATTTCAGGCGGATCCAGCGCAGCAGGGCAGGGCCGCGGCCGAGCGCGAGCTCGCGCCCGAGGAAAAAATTCTCGGCCGCGGTGAAAGTGCCGATCAGCGACAGATCCTGATAGACTGTCTCGATGCCGAGCCGCTGCGCCTCGGCGGGCGGCGACAGTCTTCGCGGTTGGCCTTCCAAGATCACCTCGCCGGACGTCGGATCATGCGCGCCGGCCAGGATCTTGATCAGCGTCGACTTGCCGGCACCATTGTCGCCGACCAGGCCGACGATGTCGCCCTTGGCAATATCTAGCGAAACATCGTCCAGCGCCTGGATACCGCCGAAGCTTCGGCAGATGTGGCGGAGCGAAAGCAGCGTTGATTGTGCCATCTCGCTCACCCCCGTCCGTAGCGGCGGCCGATGCCGCCGAGCGCCACGGCGACGACGAGCAGGCAGCCGGTGAACAGGAACTGGGTGAAGATCGGCGCCCCGATCATCGCCAGCCCGTTGTTGCCGACGGCGACCGTCAGCACGCCGATCAAGGTGCCGATTATGTGGAACTGGCCTTCGCGCAGCGCCGCCGAGCCGAGGAAGGCGGCCGAGAACGAGGTCAGCATGAAGCTGTCGCCCGCCGTCACCTGGCCGGAGCCGAGATTGGAAGCCATCAGCACGCCGCCGATGGCAGCACAGGTGCTGGCGATGGCGAAGGCGACGATGCGGCTGCGGTCGACGGCGACGCCGGCGCGGCGCGCCGATTCCGGGCTGACGCCGATCGCCTTGATGTGCTGGCCCTGTACCGTGCGGTTGAGTATCACCCATAGCAGTGCCAGCACGACGGCCATGATGATGACGAGGTGCGGCACCCCGGCGATGCGGCCGATGGCGATATTGGTGAATTCCCGGCTCTGGGTGAGCTGCAGCGGAATGCCGCCGGAATAGGCATAGTTCAGCCCGACGACGATGGTGCCGGTGCCAAGCGTGGCGATGAAGGCGTTCACGCCGATCTTGGACACGACGATGCCGTTAACGATGCCGATCAGCGTGCCGAGGCCGACGACAAGGACGATGGCGAGCGGGATCGACAGCCCGCTGAAGCTCAACAACCCGACGACGAGCAGGCCGCAGAAGCTTGCGACATAGCCGATGCTGAGGTCGAAATCGCCGGCCACCAGCGGCACGGTGAGGCCGGCGGCGACGATGGTGCCGATCGCCATGTCATTGATGATATTGCGAAAATTCCCGATCGTGGCGAAGGTTCCCGGTTGCAGGACCGAGAAGATCAGCAGCATCGAGCCCAGCACGATGATGGTGCCGTAGGTGCCGAGCAGGCGCATCAGCATGGCGCGGCGTTCGCGCGCGCCGGGTGACGGATATCCGGCTTGCGTTGACGGCAAGGCGCGGGGCGCCTCTGCAGGAGCGGAGGTTTCGGGCAGTGAACGGTCAGCTTGCATGGCGGCTCTCATGATCGGACTTCGATCTGGCCGGGCCAGCCCGGCCAGATCCGTAATCCGCGGAGCTTACTGCGGATTGTCCTTCATGAACTGGTCGACATTGTCCTTGGTGACGAGCGTGTAGCCCGGCACGAAGGATTTCGGCTGCCACTGGTCGCGGGCCGACAATATGTCGGGGATCTGGTCGACCAGCATCTTGCCGGCAGACGTCAGGTCGACGCCGAGCGTGGCGGTCATCGTCCCGTCCTTGACCGCCTGCACGGCGGGCGCCGTGGCGTTGAAGGAATAGACCTTCACGTCGCTGCGGCCGTTCTGCTTCAGCGCGGCGATCGCGCCCATGGCGTTGTCGTCATAGCAGTTGAAGATCGCGAACGGGCCCTTGGAGTCGGCATTGGCGGCAAGCCAGGCGCTGGTCGCGGCCTGCGAGGATTCGGCCGCACCCGGGATGCTGATCTCATGTGACGTCGCCTTGAGACCCGGATTGGCCTTGACCGCCGCATCGAAAGCATCGGCGCGCTCGCGGCACGGGATACCGGGGTGGTAGGTGAGGTCGAGCAGGGTGCCGGAATTGCCGATGTCCTTCAGCATCAGATCGATCAGCGGAGGCGCGGCGCCGGTGCTTGCCGAAAGCGCGATGCCGTCGGCCATGCCGCCGCCGGCCGAAAGCACCGGGATCTTGGCATCCGCCGCGGCCTGGAGCCCGGCGGCGAGGCCGGTCGAATCGAACACCGTGACGATGATGGCGTTCACCTTCTTGGTCGCCAGTTGCTTGATGCTGGTGATCGCCTGCGACGGGTCGCCATTGGCATTGAGCGTTTCCACAGCCCAGCCCTTGGACTGGGCTTGCTTGGTCATGGTGTCAACCATCTGGTTGGTGTCGACGTCGGAGGTCGAGAAAGTGATGATGCCGATCGTAAGCTTGTCATCGGCGGCAAGTGCGGCCGGCGCGAAGGATGCCGCGACGAGCGCCGCGGCCGAGAATTTCTGAAAGCGGTTCACTGCATTCCCCTTTTTTGACCGAGTGTTCCTGCTCACATCCTGACCGCTTGTCAGCCCACGGGCCAAAGGGGTCCTCACAGATCAAACTGTTTGTTCGTGCGAGCCACGTACTAACTATAGGCACAAGCCGGGAAGGGGCGCAACGGCTATTTTGGGGCTTCCCTTCGCCCACGAGGGGAGAAGGAACAGGGCAGCGCCAGACATAAAAAAGCCGGGCGCGAGGCCCGGCTTTTTCGTGTCGTGGCTTGAGCGACTTAGAACTTCATACCGACGCCGAAGGTGACGCGGTTGTCGGTCGACTTGACCTTGCCGATACCGTCGAAGTCCTTATCGCCGAAATCGGTGTAGCGATATTCGACACGGCCGAACACATTGTCGGTGATCTTGATGTCGGTACCGACACCGGCCGTCCAGCCGAGCATGGTGTTGGTGTCGCTGATGCCAGCGGCTTCGATCTTCTGGTTCCTGAGCGCACCACCGGCGGTGCCATAGAGCAGGATCTCAGGGGTGACGGAGTAGCCGAGACGAGCGCGGAGCGAGCCTTCGAAGCCGCCCTTGGACTCGATGCCGGCATCGTCGCCCTTGATACCGGTGTAGCCGAGATCGGCTTCAGCACCGTAGACGAAGTTCTCCTGCTGCCACTGATAGCCGCCGAAGACACCGCCGACGAAGCCCTTGGTGCCGACGTCGACGCCGACATCCTTGGCATCGGCATGGCCGCTGAAGCCGTAGCCAACGCTCACACCGGCATAGGGACCGGCCCAGGAGGCGACGGGTAGTTCCGCGATCGGCGCGGGGGCCGGCGGCTCTTCCGAAACGACGTCCGCGGCATAGGCGGTTCCACTGAGGGCGAAGAGCCCGAGCGCTACCGCCAGCGGTCGCGCGAATTTAAGATTGGCTTGCATTGTTCTTTACTCCTTAAGCCACAGGCACAGGCTTGCTTTTACGAGCGCCCTCGACCCGTCCGGGGGGATAAACGGGTCTGGCGCTCTACAGTTCCAAATGTCGTGTCAAAATGCGGCTGAAGCGAACCTGAACTTGGGTCATTCCCCGGCACGAATGAGGCCGAACCTTGACGTTGCATCCGCGCAACAGATGGTGTCAGGAGGCTTTGCCATGCTGCGCTGCACACCGCTTGGTGCAAGGAGTCCAGCGCCCTATATTGCGGTCCGGCAGGCCGAGTCCCGGCCAGAGACGAAAGGCCGGTCAGGCCGCTTTGCCACAATGCTGCCCAAGGTACGAACGGCATTTAACCCTTGGCCGGCCATATTTTGCCGGCGGGCTGAAATTGGAGCCCCGATTAAGGATTGACAGGATGAACAAGGCCGCAGGAACGGCGCTGGTAACAGGCGGAGGCAAGCGGATCGGCAAGGCGATCGTCGAGGATCTGGCCGCAAACGGTTTTGCCGTGGCGATTCACTGCAACCGCTCGCGAGCCGAGGCGGAGGCGCTGGCGGAAAAGATCAAGGGCCAGAATGGCCGCGCCGCGGTGGTAGCCGCCGACCTGACCGACATGGCAGCGGTCGGCGACCTGATCGGTCGCGCCGAAGCGGCGCTCGGGCCGGTTACGCTGCTGGTCAACAATGCCTCGCTATTCGCAAACGATACGGTTCAGGATTTCGACTGGCTTGCCTGGGACCGGCACTTCGCCATCCATGTCAAGGCGCCGGCGCTGTTGGCTCAGACCTTCGCCCGCGCGCTGCCGCAGGGGCAGGAGGGGCTGATCGTCAACATGATCGACCAGCGCGTCTGGCGGCCGACGCCGCGCTATTTCTCCTATGCGCTGTCGAAGTCGACGCTGTGGACGCAAACCCAGATGCTGGCGCAGGCGCTGGGACCGCGCATTCGCGTCAACGCCATCGGTCCTGGCCCGACGCTGAAGAACATGCGCCAGGAAGACCATGATTTCGATAAGCAGGTCGCCGGCCTGATCCTGAAACGCGGCCCGGAATTGCCGGAATTCGGCGCCACCATCCGCTATCTCTGGGCGGCGCGCTCGGTCACTGGCCAGATGATCGCGCTCGATGGCGGCCAGCACCTTGCATGGCAGACGCCGGATGTGACAGGCATGGTGGAATGAGTCCCGTAGACCAGAAACCCAAGACACGCGGCACCGCTGACGACCTGGCCCCCGATGTCGATCTCGAGGACGAGGCTGTCGAGGAGATCGTCACGCCGGCCGGCCCGGATGTGGCCTTCACCGCCATCGACTGGACGCCGCATGCCGGCGATGCCGACGGCATGGTCGGCGCCGAGGTCATCCAGACGCTGGTTAAGCGGCTGCCGAATGCGCCCGGCGTCTACCGCATGATGAACGCCGCCGGCGACGTGCTCTATGTCGGCAAGGCGCGCAGCCTGAAGAAGCGGGTGACCAACTACGCCCAGGGCCGTTTCCACACCAGCCGCATCGGCCGCATGGTGCGCGAGACGGCGACGATGGAATTTGTCGTCACCCGCACCGAGATCGAAGCGCTGCTGCTCGAAGCCAATCTTATCAAGCGCTTGCGGCCAAGATTCAATGTGTTGATGCGGGACGACAAGTCGTTCCCCTATATTCTGCTCACCGGCGACCATGTCTCGCCCGGCATCTACAAGCATCGCGGCGCGCGCTCGCGCAAGGGTGACTATTTCGGCCCTTTTGCTTCGGCGGGCGCGGTCGGCCGCACCATCAATTCGCTGCAGCGCGCCTTCCTGCTGAGGAGCTGCACCAACTCTTTCTACGAAAACCGCACCCGGCCCTGCCTGCTCTACCAGATCAAGCGCTGCGCCGGGCCCTGCACCGGCGAGATCTCGCACACCGACTATGCCGAGCTGGTCGCCGAGGCCAAGGATTTCCTCTCCGGCCGCAGCCAGAAGGTGAAGACGGAAATCTCCGCCGCCATGCAGCAGGCCTCGGAAAACCTCGATTTCGAGCGCGCCGCCATCTATCGCGACCGGCTGGCGGCGCTGTCGCACGTGCAAAGCCACCAGGGCATCAACCCGCAGACCGTCGACGAGGCCGATGTCTTCGCCATCCATCAGGAAGGCGGCCAGGTCTGCATCCAGGTGTTCTTCTTCCGCACCGGCCAGAACTGGGGCAATCGCGCCTATTTCCCCAAGGCCGATCCGGCGCTGGAGGGATCGGAAGTGCTGGGCTCGTTCCTGGCGCAGTTCTATGACGACAAGCCGCCGCCGCGCGCCATACTGCTCTCGCACGCCGTCGAGGAGCAGGAACTGCTGGCCGAGGCGCTTTCCACCCGCGCCGGCCGCAAAGTATCGATCTCGGTGCCGCAGCGCGGCGAGAAGAAGGACCTGGCCGACAATGCGTTGCAGAATGCCCGCGAGGCGCTCGGCCGCCGGCTGGCCGAAACCTCGACGCAGGCGCGGCTGCTTACCGGCTTTGCCGAGACTTTCGGCCTGGCAAAGCCGCCGGTACGCATTGAGGTCTACGACAATTCGCACATCATGGGCACAAATGCGGTTGGGGCGATGGTCGTTGCCGGACCGGAAGGCTTTGTGAAGAACCAGTACCGGAAATTCAACATCCGCTCGACCGAGATCACGCCGGGCGACGATTTCGGCATGATGCGTGAAGTGATGGAGCGGCGCTTCTCCAGGCTGCTGAAGGAACATGGCGATACGCCGCAAAGCGCCGAAACAGAGGGCGAGACGGAGGACGACATCGAGGGCGTCAGCGGTTTTCCGGCCTGGCCCGACGTCATCCTCATCGATGGCGGCCAGGGCCAGATGACGGCGGTGCGCAAGATCCTTGCCGATCTCGGGATCGAGGATCGCGTCGTGGCCATCGGCATCGCCAAGGGCCAGGACCGCGACGCCGGCCGCGAGCGCTTCTTCGTCAAGGGCAGGGACTCGTTTTCGCTGCCGGTGCGCGATCCCGTTCTCTACTTCGTCCAACGGCTGCGCGACGAGGTCCACCGCTTTGCCATTGGCTCACACCGCGCCCGCCGCAAGAAGGAAATGGTCAAGAGCCCGCTCGACGAGATCAGCGGCATCGGTCCCGGCCGCAAGCGCGCGCTGCTCTTGCATTTCGGCACCGCCAAGGCGGTCAGCCGGGCGGCGATGGAGGATCTGGTCAAGGTCGACGGCATTTCCGAGCAGGTGGCGAAGCTGGTTTACAATCATTTTCATGAGAACTGATGCATGTCGCCCAGCGGTTTTGGGATAACGACATGCCTAAGACTCACTTTAAAAGTCGATTTGGTCGTTATTTTCGGCTGGCCAATCGAATCTGGCCTGTTGACCCCCCACATTCGCTTCTGATTTGAGTAGGCAGGCAGAAAGAGTCCCAAAAATATGGCCCAGCGCGCGTTCAACCTGCCCAATATGCTCACCTACGCCCGCATCATAGCGGTGCCGCTGGTCGTGCTGTGCTTTTTTCTCGAGGGGCATCTGAAGTCGAGCGACTTCGCCCGCTGGTCGGCCCTGATCATTTTCCTGCTGGCCTCGATCACCGACTATCTCGACGGCTATTTGGCGCGCGCCTGGCAGCAGACCTCGAATATCGGCAAGATGCTCGACCCGATCGCCGACAAACTGCTGGTCGCCACCTGTCTCTTGCTGCTGGCCGCCGATACCGACCGCCATGCCGGCATCGCCGGCTGGTCGCTGTGGGCGGCGATCATCATCCTGTGCCGCGAGATACTGGTCTCGGGCCTGCGCGAATATCTGGCGGCACTGAAGGTCTCGGTGCCGGTGACCCAGCTGGCAAAATGGAAAACCGCCATCCAGATGGTCGCCATCGCCTTCCTGCTCGCCGGTCCGGCCGGCGACAAGATCTTCCCGCTGACCACGCAGACCGGTCTGGTGCTGCTGTGGATCGCCGCACTTGTCACGCTCTACACCGGCTATGATTATTTCCGCGCCGGCCTCAAGCACATCATGGATGAGTAGCATGTCAACGAGGCTCATCTATTTTGCCTGGGTGCGCGAGCGGATCGGCAAGCCGCAGGAGGATGTCGAACTGCCTGATGGCGTCGAGACGGTCGCCGACCTCCTGCGCTGGCTGAAATCGCGCGGTGAGGAATATGAGCATGCGCTGCGATACCCCGATGTGATCCGCGTCGCCATCAACCAGGAACATGTCGAGCACCGCGAGAAAATATCGGGCGCGCGCGAGATCGCGCTTTTTCCGCCGATGACGGGTGGCTGAAATGCCCGGCGCGGTGGTGCCGACGGTGCGCATCCAGGCGGAGGATTTCGATGTCGCCGCCGAGATCGCCCGGCTGACTAAAGGCCGTGCCGATATCGGTGCCGTGGTGACGTTCTCGGGCCTTTGCCGCGACGAGGCGGGCAGGCTTTCGGCACTCGAACTCGAACATTATCCCGGCATGGCCGAGGCCGAGATCGCCCGTATCGCCGGCGAGGCAACCGAACGCTGGCCGCTGCAGGGGCTGACCGTCATCCACCGCCATGGCAAGGTCCGGCCTGGCGAGAACATCGTGCTGGTGGTCGCGGCCTCCGCGCACCGGCAGGCGGCATTCGAGGCGGCGAACTTCCTGATGGATTACCTGAAATCGCGTGCGCCTTTCTGGAAGAAGGAACACCATGGCGACGGCTCGGAAGGCGGCTGGGTCGACGCCAAGGAGAGCGACGACAAGGCCGCTAGCCGCTGGAGGCAGGCTGCGTCGAAACGAAAATGATCTCCTCAAGGCAATTTAAGCGCGGAAGGCCGGACTGGCTTCAGCCTTTGTCGGCGCCAATCCAATGATCGAGCGCAATCCGGCCGGATCCCCACGCCATGATGCCGAGCGCCATCGCCGCCCAGGTGATGTGCAGCGGCCAGCCATCCGGAACGGTGAGTTGTATCACCAGCGTCATCAGGAGCAGCCCGAATGCCGCCAGCCGCGTCGCCAGTCCGAGAACAAGAAGGATTGGCAGCAGGATTTCCGCCGATCCTGAGGCGAACGCCACCAGCGCGGGTGCGGGGTAGTCGTAAGGGCCGCCCGGCAGATGCAGCTTGAACTCCGAGCTGAAAAGCAGCACGGCGACATCATTCAGCTGCAGAAAACCGTCCCATTTGTTGATGCCTGACCGCCAGAAGGGAACGGCAAGCCCGCAGCGCAGGACAAGCTGCGTCAATGATGGCGTGGCAATCTTGCGAAGGGTGGCGTTCACCCTCTCGACCAGGGCGGCCGCCCCTCGCGGCTCGGTGCTCGCGTTTGACCGATGGTCCGTCATGCTCGCCCTCCCTGGTGTGCCGCGGTCAAGGCGCCTGCTTGCAACAGGCCGGCAATGTTGGCGGAAAGGTCGAATTCGGTGGTCTCCGCAAGTGCTGCCGCAGCCGCAGCGCCGAGCGGCTCGCCCGCCATGAGACGATCCAGAAAAACCGCGCCACCGGGCGGCAGATGGCGAACAAAGACTTCGAGGCCAGGCCGCGTGACCAGCGCATCTTCAGGGCCGGCAGCCTCGATCCGCCCGACGGGACCGTCGCTCCGGTTTGCCGCGAAGATCGTCACGACCGGATAGAGCGAGCGTATGGCGCGCGTTGCCGGGTGCGGCACAAGCACGGTATCGGCCAGTCGTTCGGCCGGGATCGACGCCAGTGCTCCGGAAGCCAACGGTTCGGCGTCGGCGCCATGATAGGCGTCGAGCCAGGCTCGCTCGATGCGCGCCACGTCGGCCAGCCAGGGCATCGATCGCGCGTATTCGTAGCGCTCGATGAAATCGGGAAAGTCGCGGCCATATTCGAACAGAAGCGGCGAGGTGGGTGGTGTTTCGCGGATATGGAAGCGCGCCATGGCGCGAAAGAAGTCCGGGCCGGTGATGCGCAGCGTCGCCGGAAAGCTGGCGGCCAGCGCATCGATCAGGCTGACCGTGACGTTGTTGCGATAGACGGCATATCGCTTGACCGCGGCCTTCCCGTTCGGCCCCGAAACAGCGTCGGGCGGGGCACGGTCGGGATCGAGCAGACCGGTGGCGAAAGCCGCTGCATAGTCGAACCCGCGACCGGGATCGCCTGACTGGAACTCATCCCGCGGCATGGGCTTTTCCGAGCATATCGCGGGCATGACGGTCGAGGATCGCCTGGGCGGCATCGGCTTCCGCCTTGAGCAGCGGCCAATCGGGAATATCGCTGTCCCATTCGATGAGCGTGGGGAGCGGCCCGCATCGGCCGATGACAATGTCGAAGAGCTTCCAGACCGCGTCGGCGACCGGGCCGTCATGGCTGTCGATGAGCAGCGGATCGCCCTCGTCATCCTCCTGCTCGGCGTGGCCGGCCAGATGGATTTCGCCGACGTGATCGAGCGGGAAATCCGCCAGGTAGGAAAGGGCTGAATAGCCGTGATTGGTGGCCGAAACGAAGACATTGTTGACGTCGAGCAGCAGGCCGCAACCGGTGCGCCGCACCAGCGCGCGGATGAAATCCGTCTCGCCCATCGTCGATTCCGCGAAAAGGACATAGGTCGAGGGATTCTCGAGCAGGATCGGGCGGCCGATCGCCTCCTGCACTTCGTCGATGTGGTCCGCCACGCGCGAAACCGTTGCTGGCGTGTAGGGCAGGGGAAGCAGGTCGTTGTAGTAGGTGCTGTCGTGGGTCGACCAGGCAAGATGCTCCGAAACGAGCGCCGGCTCATAGCGCTCGACGAGCGCCTTGAAACGGCCCAGATGCGCTTTGTCGAGCGGCCGCGGTCCGCCGATCGACATGCACACCCCGTGCAGCGAGACAGGATGGTCGCAGCGGATTCTGGTCAGCGCGTCGTGCGGCGGGCCGCCGGCACCCATGTAGTTTTCGGCATGGACCTCGAAGAAACCGTGCTTCGGGCCGTCGCCGAGGATCGCGGGCAGATGTTCATGCTTGAAACTGGTGCCGGCAAAGCCGGCGACCGGGAGCGCCGGAAAGCGTGAGGTTTTCGACATGCGGGATGCCAGGCGGGTGGCCAGTCCGTTCATCTTCCCCTCCGCTTTCCGGGCAGGTTGCATTGCCTACGACGGGATGTCGCGGGTCAGTTCCGTAGGCGAGCCCTTGCGGCCGCCCGGCAGATCCATCGTCATGCAGGTGCCGCCGTCGACGAACTTCCAGGCGTTGCCCTGATAATCGATCGTCGACGTGCCTTGGCATGTGGTTCCCGCACCTGCCGCGCAATCGTTCTGCCCCTTCAGGGCGACGCCAAAGCACTTCTCCTTGCCGGCATCCATCGCCGCCTTGGCCTGTGCCTCGGTCAGCGGCGCGGCCGTCGCAAAAGAAGCAAGAGCCGTGGCAACGGCGCTGGCCAGCAAGGCCGCGCTCACGGTTGATCTCGTCGACATGATTTCACCTCCGATTGGGTTGTTGAGCACGCCGTTCCTCAAGCGCGCATCGACCAGTTCGGTCAGGAGGCTCGCTGCGTTACCTCTGCTTGGGAACACGACTTCGTGATCGCCCTGAAGCCAGGCTTCAGCAACACCTTGCCGCGCACGCCGGGAAGACGGATGGCGAGGCTGCAAGCCCCAGGGAGCCGCCACTCGACCGATGCCACGGAACCACCGCAATCCTACGAGAACTTCTGTCCGGTTGGGTGTGCAGAGCAATATCCCGAAAAGTGGCATCCGGTTTTCGAAAAGATCATGCTCAAACAAAGAGATAGAGCCCATCCCGATCTATCGGGATGGAACAGAGTCCAGGGAGCAGGATCATGCTGGACAGGATCGCCGAATTCTTCATCTTCGGTTTCGTGCCGCTGGTCGTCGGCATGCTGGCCGTTCCGGAGCCGTCCGTGGCCGCGGAGAAAGTCTTGAAGGGTGAAGTGCTGTACCGCGAGCGCATCGCGTTGCCGCCCAACGCCGTGCTGTCGGTGCAGCTTGCCGATGTCTCGCTGGCCGATGCGCCGGCGGCGATCCTCGGCGAGCGCAAGGTGGCGCCGGCCGGCCAGGTGCCGATCAAGTTCGAGATCAGCTTCGATCCTCAGGTGATACGGCCCAACATGACCTATGCGCTGCAGGCGCGCATCACAGTCGACAACCGGCTGCTGTTCGTCACCGACATGCGCCATCGGGTCGATCCGCTGAGCGACGCGCCCCAGACCGTCATGCTGAAGATGGTGGCGCCGGAGGACAAGCCGGCCGCGGTGTTCGGGCAGAGCTGGCTTGTCGAATATATCGACGGCATCGGCGTGATTCCAGAACCGCAGGCGACGTTCAGGATCAGCGAGGACGGCAAGGCCGGTGGCAGCGGCCCCTGCAACGTCTACTTCGCCACCGCCAAGGTCGACGGCTCGGCGATCGTCGTCAGCGGCATCGGCTCGACCTTCAAGGCCTGCGCACCCGATGTCATGGCCGAAGAGAAAGCGCTGTTCGAGGCGCTGGCCAAGGCGGCGTCCTATCATGTCGATGCCGGCAAGCTCACCATCGCCGACAAGGACGGCCGAGATATTTTGCGGTTCAACGCCGCGAGCTAGGCAGACGCCCTCAGGCCGGCTGCTCGAACACCGCCCCATAGTGATAGGGCGGCACCTCGACCAATTCGACGAGCTTGAGCCCGCCCGCTTCGGCGTCCGCGATGGTCTGTTCCGGTGACAGCCTCAATTCGGTCCTCGGCCCGCGCGGCTCGTCCAGTACCGTGGTTGTCTCGCGCGGCCGCTGGTGCCAGTTGACGATGGCAAAGCGCCCCGCCGGGCCAAGCATCGCGCCCACGGCGCGCGCCAGCCGCGGCCGGTCAGGCACCCCGTGGAAGGCATTGGCCATGAAGACGAAGTCGACCGGTCGAGACACCAGGCTGGCGAGGTCGTAGGCGTCGCCCGCGATGAATTCGCAGTTGGTCACGCCGGCGTCGATCAGCCGGCGTCGGGCGATCTCGAGCAGACCGGCGTCGATATCGATGGCGATAACGTGGCGGGCCATCCTCGCCATCGGCAGGGTGAACCAGCCGTCGCCGCAGCAGAGATCGACCACATCCATGCCTGGCGTCAGCCCGATTACAGAGAGCACGCCTGCGGGGTCGGGCCACAGCGCTTCCCACCAGCCGCTGCTTGGCATCTCCGTGCCCTGGAAGAAGCCGGGAATGGCGCTGGTCATGGTCGGGTTGGTTCCACTTTGTGTCCCAACCTACCTTATCGTAGCCGAGACCCCGGCGGGAGTGCGGACGGTTCGGCATTCCAATAAAAAGGCCGACGAAACGCCGGCCTTTTCGATCGGATTTGGCGATGCCGGCTCAGCCGACGATCTCGGTGTCCGAGAACCAGTATTTGATCTCCTGCGCGGCGGTTTCCGGTGCGTCGGAGCCGTGCACGGAATTCTCGCCGATCGACAGCGCATGCACCTTGCGGATGGTGCCTTCGGCGGCATTGGCGGGATTGGTGGCGCCCATCACTTCACGGTTCCTGGCGATGGCGTTCTCGCCTTCCAGCACCTGCACGATGGTTGGTGCGGACGACATGAATTCCACCAGTTCGCCGAAGAACGGACGGTCCTTGTGGACGGCATAGAAGCCTTCCGCCTCGCGGCGGCTCATCCACACCCGGCGCGAGGCGATGACGCGCAAGCCGGCATCTTCCAGCATCTTGGTGATGGCCCCGGTAAGATTGCGCCGCGTTGCGTCCGGCTTGATCATGGAAAAGGTGCGTTCGAGCGCCATGCGATGGTCCTTGTGATGAGAAGTGGAACTTGAGGTGGCGGGCTCTATACAAGCCGCCCGGCCCATTGCCAAGGCCCGCGGCGGTAGACTCGCGCCGGTAGTGGTCAGCGCACCATGATGATGGGAGGTCGCCGGACCTCCCAGCCCTCTCGTTCCAGTTCGGGCACGTTCTGTTGCTGCGAGGGGTAACCGAGGCAGAAGTAGCCGATCAGTGTCCATTGCGGCGGCGTGTCGAGGATCGTCGCCATCTCGACCGGATCGAGGATCGAGACCCAGCCCATGCCTAGGCCCTCGGCGCGCGCCGCCAGCCACAATGTGTGGACCGCCATCACCGCCGAGTACTCGATGGTGGCGGGCATCGTCATGCGGCCGAGCCCGTGCCCTTGCCCGGTTGTGTGATCGGCAAAAACCGCGAACTGACAAGGCGCCTCATTCAGGCCGGCGAGCTTCAGGCGGGCATAGAGCGCGGCGCGTTCGCCGCAGAACGATGCCAATGCCTCCGCATTGCAGCGTTCAAAGCAGGCTTTGATGGTCTCACGGCGCTCCGGGCTCTCGACCACGACAAAGCGCCAGGGCTGGCTCAGCCCGACGGAGGGCGCAAGGCTGGCGAGGCCGAGCAACCGTTCCAGCGCGCCTTCCGGAAGCGGCGTCGGTTCAAACCGCCTGACATCCCGGCGCCACAGGAAGAGATTGACCAGCGCGGCGCGAAAATCGTCGGGGAATTGCGGACTTGGCGTCAATGCGTCGCTGCCTTTGTAAGGGAGGAGGGAGTAAGGCAGTAGGGCAGTAGGGAAAAGTCACTACGGCGCGCAGACCTACTGCCCTACTGCCCTATTGCCTTACTGCCCTATGCTGCCGCCGCCACCTTGCGGCCGAGGCCATCATGCAGGTCGAGGCAGCGCTCGAACCACTGCGCCACGAGGTCGTTGTCGTCGAGCAGGCGGTAGGGTGTAGCGATGCGCGCCCATTGCAGTGCGCCGAAGACGATGTAGTCGGCAAACAGCGGCGACTGGCCGCCGATGAAAGGCTGGTAGGCGAGCGTGGAGCGCAGCGGCTCGAGCGCGGCACGGAAGGCGGCCAGCCCGGCGTCACGCGCCGCCACGACCTCTTCCAGCCTCTTGCCGAAGCGTTGCTCGCGATTCGTTCGGAAATAGGCGGCGTTCGCCTCATCCTGCATGGCGTGCAGGTCCATGATCGCCGCTGACGTGACATAGGGATGGATGGTCAGTTGCGACCAGCGTTCGATGAAGCGCGCCATCGCCTTGCCGCCTTCGCCGGCAAACAATGTCGGTCGCTCGGGATAGGCTTCGTCGAGATAGAGCGCGATGGCGAAGGAATCGGCGACCACACGATCGCCGTCACGGATCACCGGAACGGTCTTCGAGATGCCGCCTTCGACGGCGGGCACTTCGAGAAATCGGGTCGGCACGCTTGATATGTCGAGCCCCTTGTGGGCAAGCGCCATCGCCGCTTTCCAGCAATGCGGGCTGAACGGACGCGCGGTATCGCGTCCGACGAGGTCATAGAGCAGAATGGTCATTGGCGGCGGCGTCCTTGCGGTCTAGTTAAGCACCCGAAACGGCATTTCATGGGGTCGGGAGAAATAGATGAAGCAGCATTTCATGATGTTTGCGGCCTATAATCAATGGGCCAATGGCCGCATCTACGATGCCGCGGACGAACTGACCGATGAAGAGTTCAATCGCGATGTCGGCGCCTTCTTCGGATCGATGATGCGAACGCTCAACCATCTGCTCACCGCCGATCGCATCTGGATGAAGCGCTTCACCGGCGAGGGCGACGCGCCGACCAGTCTCGACACCGTCCTGCACCGGGCCTTGCCCGTGTTGCGCATGGCGCGCGAGGCCGAGGACAAGCGGATCATCGACTGGGTCGGGGCCCTGAGCGAGAAGGCGCTTGCCGGCCGCTTCACCTACATGACCGTGTCCGACATGCGCACGGTTTCGCAGCGGCTGGCGCCGGCGCTGGATCATGTCTTCAACCACCAGACCCATCACCGCGGCCAGGCGCATGCGATCCTGACCATTCTGGGTCGCCCGAGCCTGGGATTGGACCTGATGCTGTTCCAGCGCAGCGAGGAGGGCAGGGCCTTCGCCTGATTTCTGGGCCGGAACGCAACAGATGCCCCAAGAGACGAACGATGGGTGATTGGCGAGATTGCAAAACGCGCCCAAACGCCTTATTCAGCACGCGGCCTTGAGGGTGGCCGCTCTGCAGCAACAGCGAAAGTTGGCACGCATGACCAATGAACCCTTGCGCCTCGTGGCATTCCTTGCCGTGGTTCTGGCGCTTCTTAATTCCGGATACCACTTCCACCAGGGCGACGTCGTGGCGACCCTGTATTTCATGGTCGGCGCCATTCTCGTGACCGCGGTGACCCGGCTGAGCGTCAGGAGGCGCCTGATCTAATGTATGTCGCGCAAAAGTGCGCAGCGGTTTTGCGATCGGCGTCGTCGCCTTCAGCGGTCCGACCACCAATGCCGAAAGGTTCGTGACGCCGGACAAGCATCTCTCTACAAGGCCAAACCGAATGGCCGGCCCTTTGGCTGCCGACAAGACGAAGTGACTTTCCCGCACCGAACGGCAGCCTCACCCCGAGGATTGATTGCCCGATCTCAGGCGGCGTAGCCGCCAAAGCCGCGCGCGACCGGCTTGACCGACACGGCGGGCTGGGCGGGCGGCCACAGTATGCCGGCCGTCGTTGCAAAGGTGATCAACGCATCGCGCGCCGCCTCGATCGAGATTTCGCCGGCGCGTGCCGCCTCACAGGCCTTCACCGCCGCGCCATAGCTCAGCCGCCGCCGCGACGGCGGGAATTCGGTCAGGAATTCGTGCATGTCGAACAGCGACGCGATCATGCGCTTGTGACCGGCGCCGACACTGACTGCAACCGGGGTGAAGAACATCCTGTCGTGCATACGGACCTCTCGATGTGGGCGAAGAAGAAGGCGGACGCCTTTCTTCAGGCTGGGGATCGGACGCCTTGAAACGCGGATGGCGGCACAGGGTTCCATCGCGCGGGAAGAATTCGGATTTCGGAGTAGGGGAGTTGGAAACAGTCGTTCTTTGCGGCTTCGTTGGATGCTTTCACTATTCACTATTCACTATTCACCATTCACTTTCATCACTTCCACATGCCGCGCATGCGGGCGCCGAGATCGATGCGAACCTGCGGCTGGCGGCGCGGATCGTCCTTTGGCTGGACGCTTGCCCAAGCCGTCTGCTCGAAAGCGCTAAGGATCGAGGCTGGGATGAAACGGCTGCGCGAGGCATAGACGTGGCGGTCGCCGCGCGCTGCCTGACCATGGACGAAAAACCGCTGCGGCATGACCAGATGCAGGCTGTCCTTGGCACGCGTCATCGCCACGTAGAGCAGCCGGCGCTCCTCGTCGATTTCCTCCTTCGAGCCGACGCCGAGGTCGATCGGAATGCAGCCGTCGACGGTGTTGAGCACGAAGACATTCTTCCATTCCTGGCCCTTGGCCGAATGGATGGTCGACAGGATCAGATAATCCTCATCGCGATGCGGCGGCCCGGCTTCGTCGCTGGTCGCGTCCGGCGGGTCAAGCGTCAGCTCTGTCAGAAAACGCTCACGCGAGGCATAGCCCGCGGCGATCTGTTCGAGCTGCAAAAGGTCCGCCCGGCGCATCGTTGCATCCTCGTGGATGCGTTCCAGATGCGGCTCGTACCAGAGCCTGACCTGTTCGAGGTCGGCCGGCCATTTCTTCGACCCGGCCCGAAGTTGCGAGAACAGCGTGACGAAACCCGGCCAGTCCTCGGCGGCCCTTTGCGGTGGCCGATAGCGGGCAAGGCCCATCGCCTCGTCGAGCGACGTCGCCATCGTCTCGACGATGGCATTGGCCGCCGAAGGGCCGATGCCGGGCAAGAGCTGCAGCACGCGAAAGCCGGCGACGCGGTCGCGCGGATTCTCGGCGAAGCGCAATACGGCCAGCATATCCTTGACATGGGCGGCATCGAGGAATTTGAGGCCGCCGAACTTGACGAACGGGATGTTGCGGCGCGTCAGTTCGATCTCCAGCGGGCCGCTGTGGTGCGAGGCGCGAAACAACACGGCCTGCGCCTTCAACGCCGTGCCCGTCTCGCGCTCGGCCAGGATCGCCTGGCAGACGTAACTCGCCTGCTCGGTCTCGTCGCGGACATTGACCAGCTTCGGCTTTTCCGCCGATTTGCGCTCCGACCGCAGGTTCTTCGTGAAGCGTTCCGACGCCTCGCCGATGACCGCATTGGCTGCGGCCAGGATGGTCTCCGTGGAGCGGTAGTTGCGCTCCAGCATGACGATCTCGGCCGGCTGCGCGAACTGCTTGGGGAAATCGAGGATGTTGCGCACTTCAGCCGCGCGAAACGAATAGATCGACTGCGCATCATCGCCGACCACCGTGAGACCGGAGCCGTCGGGCTTCAGTGCCGTCAGGATCGAGGCCTGCAGCCGGTTGGTATCCTGGTATTCGTCGACCAGGACATGGTCGAAACGCCCGCCGAGATGCGCCGATATCTCCGGCTCGCTCGCCATCTGAGCCCAATAGAGCAGCAGGTCGTCGTAATCGAGCACGTTCTGCGCCTGTTTGGCCTCGACATAGCCGGCGAACAGCGCCTTCAACTGTTCGGCCCAGCCCGCACACCACGGAAACACCGAACCCAGGACCCCGCCGAGCGGCGCCTGGGCGTTGACGGTGCGCGAATAGATCGCCAGGCACGTCCCCTTGGTCGGGAAACGAGCTTCGGTTTTGGAGAAGCCGAACTCGTGCCTGACAAGGTTCATCAGGTCGGCGGAATCTTCGCGGTCATGGATGGTGAAGGCCGGGTCGAGGCCGATCTCCATAGCATAGTCGCGCAGCAGCCTGGCGCCGATGCCGTGGAAGGTGCCGGTCCAGGTGAGCGCATCGGTGATAACTGAGGCATCGCGGCCCAGCACCTCGCCTGCGATGCGCTCGACCCGCTTGGCCATTTCGGATGCCGCGCGGCGCGAAAACGTCATCAGGAGAATGCGGCGCGGATCGGCGCCCCGGACGATCAGATGCGCCACGCGATGCGCCAGCGTGCTTGTCTTGCCGGAACCGGCGCCGGCGATCACCAGCAGCGGCCGGGAGACCATGCCGTCGCCATGTTCGACCGCCAGCCGCTGCTCGGCGTTGAGCTTGGCGAGGTAGGCAGGCATGAAGGTCGAATCACGGGCAGCGAGGTTCATTGCCCATCAAGCATCGTTTCTGCTTTGTTCGCAACGGTTTCAGCGCAGGACTGCATTCACCGAGTTATTGGCTGAGCGGGAAGAAGTTTGGCTGCGCGGCAGGTTCTAACGCCGGGGTTCCACTCCCATCGCCGCCGACTGACGTCTTAGAACCTTCCGATCGTCCGGTGGCGGCAGGAACGGTTCGAAATCGTCGGGCACATCGTCAATCACCTTTTTGGTGATGCGATAGGCCGCGTAGGCGATAGTCCCGGCTAGGAGTAGACGGATCATGATCGCAATCCTCCATTGGTGTGGACCAACCGGAGAGGAGGCATTTTGTTCCCCACGCAACCAAATCGGCACACGTCTCGTTGCTCAAGGAGAAGAGGGTGGGGCGAAAGGAGGTCGCGATGAAGAGATTCTCAATCCTGCTGGCCTTGGCGGCTACACTGGCCGTTGCGGCTTGCGACAACAACATTCCGCCGACCAAGGCCCCCGTCGATCAAAACCCGCAAGTCGACAAGAACCCGGTGCCCAAGTCCACCACCGGCGGGGACCAACCCGGCACGCCCCCGGCCCAGTGACTGGCTGCCGTGAGATGAGAGCGGTGGCCGGCGCCGCTTGGGAGGGGAAGAGATGGCGCCGGCCAGGCGGGTATCAGATCCGCCGCACAGCAAGAAATAGCTGAGTCTTGCCCTTGCGTCATGGCGCGATCACGGAAGACCAGCCGCCTTCCACCGGTAACAAGCTGAGCCAAAGGCATAGAGCCACCTATCGAGCCGTCCACAGTTGCCGTTTTTGCGCCCCATGCGACCGAACCGGCGCTCCGGGCCTTGCGAAGCGGCGACGTCCTGTGCGAAAGCGCGGCCATGCTTGTTATCAATGACCTTTCGCTGCGGATGGCCGGACGTCTGCTTCTGGACCATGCCTCGCTGACCTTGCCGGCCGGCACCAAGGCCGGGCTTGTCGGCCGCAACGGCACCGGCAAGACGACCTTGTTCAAGGCGATCACCGGCGATTTCCCGTCCGAGACCGGTTCGATCAGCCTGCCGAAGAACACCCGCATCGGTCAGGTCGCGCAGGAAGCCCCGGGCACGGAAGAGCCGCTGATCGAGATCGTGCTCAAGGCCGACCTCGAACGCTCGGCACTGCTCGAAGAGGAAAAGACGGCGACCGATCCACACCGCATCGCCGACATCCACATGCGGCTGGCCGACATCGACGCCCATTCCGCCGAGTCACGCGCGGCCACCATCCTTGCCGGCCTCGGCTTCGATGATGCCGCGCAGCGGCGCCCGGCCTCGTCCTTCTCCGGTGGCTGGCGCATGCGCGTGGCGCTCGCAGCGGTACTGTTTTCCGAGCCGGACCTGCTGCTGCTCGACGAGCCGACCAACTATCTCGACCTCGAAGGCACGCTATGGCTGGAGAACTACGTCTCGAAATACCCGCACACCGTGCTGCTGATCTCGCACGACCGCGACCTGCTCAACCGCGCCGTCAGTTCGATCGTCCATCTCGACCAGAAGAAGCTGACCTTCTGGCGCGGCGGCTACGACCAGTTCGAGCGGCAATATACCGAGCAGAAGGAATTGCAGGAGAAGGGCCGCGTCAAGCAGGAAGCCGCGCGCAAGCATATGGAATCCTTTGTCGAGCGCTTCCGCGCCAAGGCTTCCAAGGCAAGGCAGGCGCAGTCGCGCATCAAGGCGCTGGAGAAGATGAAGCCGATCGCGGCGATCGTGAACGACACGGTGCGGCCGTTTTCCTTCCCCGAGCCGGTGAAAACGGTGGCCTCGCCGATCATCGCGCTGAACAATGTCAATGTCGGCTATACCGAGGGGCAGCCGATCCTGAAGAAGATGACCCTGCGCATCGACGCCGATGATCGCATCGCGCTGCTCGGCGCCAACGGCAACGGCAAGTCGACCTTCGCCAAGCTTCTGTCGGGCCGTCTGAAGCAGGAGAGCGGCACCATGACGGTGGCGCCTGGCTTGAAAGTGGCGATCTTCGCCCAGCATCAACTCGATGATCTCCGGCCGGAGGAAAACGCCTATGAACATGTCCGCCGGCTGATGCCGGAGGCGCCGGAATCGAAGGTGCGCGGCCGCGTCGCCCAGTTCGGCCTGACCACCGAAAAGATGAACACCGCCGCCAAGGACCTGTCGGGCGGCGAGAAGGCGCGTCTTCTGATGGGCCTGTCGGCTTTCGAGGGGCCGAACCTGTTCATCCTCGACGAACCGACCAACCATCTCGACATCGACAGCCGTGAATCGCTGATCCATGCGCTGAACGAGTTTCCCGGCGCGGTGATCCTGATCTCGCACGACCGCCATCTCTTGGAGGCGACGGCCGACCGGCTGTGGCTGGTCAAGGACGGCGCGGTCAATCCCTATGACGGCGACCTCGAGGACTATAAGACGCTGGTGACAGGCGTGTCCGGCGACCGCCGCGAGCGGCGCGAGGCCGAAAAGGCGTCCAAGGCCGACCGCCGTCGCGAGGCCGCGGCGCGCCGCGCCGCCTTCGAGCCGCTAGCCAAGGAGATCCGCGCCACCGAAGCGCTGATGGACCGCATCCGCAAGCGCATCGACCTGATCGAGGACGAACTGGCCAATCCGGCGGTGTACGAAAAGGATCCCTCGACCGCGACGCGGCTGGCCAAGGAACGCTCGCAGCTCGCGCAACAGCTGGCTGGCCACGAGGAGAAATGGCTGACCATGTCGGCCGAGTATGAGGAAGGCACGGCGGAGTAGGAGAGAATTCTTCCCTTCTCCCACAAGGGGCACAACAAGGGGAGAAGGGGAAGGTTGACCCGGTTCATGCAATGGCATCCCATTCCGGTGCGAAAGGCGGCCGGACGAAACGCTGGTCCTTCGGCAGAGCGGCGATAGCGGCGCGATCCTCGTCATCGAGCCGGATGCCGAGCGCGTCGATATTGGACTTCTGGCTTTCGGGGTGCGCGGCTTTCGGGATCACGATGACGCCCTCCTGATCCAGAAGCCAGGCGATGGCCACCTGCGCGGCGCTGCAGCCATGCTTGCGTCCGAGGGCAGCGAGTGTTGCGTCGCTCGCGGCCCGGCCCTGGGCGAGCGGTGCGTAGGCCGTCAAGGGGATGCCGTTGCCGCCCAGGTAGGACAGCATCCGGTCCTGCGACAGGAATGGGTGGTATTCGACCTGGACGCTCGCGATCGGCGCGCCGATCTCCTCCACGGCGCGGCGGATCATCTGCAGGTTGAAGTTGCACACGCCGATCGCACGCGTCAGGCCGCGCTCTCGCAGTGACATCAGCGCCCCCAGCGTCGCCGCCATGTCCATGTCTCTCGACGGCCAGTGGATCATGTACAGATCGACATGGTCGAGCCGCAGTCTGCCCAGGCTGGTGTCAAGGGCCCGGCGGAGCGCATCCGGCGCAAGCTGGTCGTACCAAGCCTTCGTCGTGACGAAGAGCTCGTTCCGGTGTACGCCGGACGCCGACATGGCGGCGCCGACGGCGGCCTCGTTCTCGTACATCGCCGCGGTGTCGATATGCCGGTAGCCGAGCGCAATCGCGCTCTCGACGATCGGCTGGGCGTCGCCCCCTGGCATGCGGAACGTGCCGAAACCGAGGCGCGGAATCGCAACGCCCTGCGTGATGATTGATTCCATTCTGGTCTCCTAAGTCGTGATCATGTCAGGCGGCTGCCTTTGGCCGGCTCGCCTCGACGAGGTCGGCGATGACGCTGTCGAGCGTCGTCGTCCCTTTGACCGCCGACCGGCCGTGATCGCTGAACTCGATCCAGCCATCGTTGAAGCCGTCGAGCATCCGGATCCGAGGCAACGGATTTTGCGTGCCCTGAGAACGAAAGATCTGCTCCCAGTTCTCGCGCGGCACCGTCTCGACGCTGACCGGGCGCTCCAGCACCGTGGCGAAGGCGCGGGCGATGTCGTTGGGCGAGACGCGGGCAGCCCCCTCCAGCTCGACGATCCGCGTCCCGATCCAATCCTCCCGGAGAAGCGCTGCGGCCAGGCGCCCGACATCTTGCGTCGCGACCATCGCGAACAGCTTGTCGGCCGGTTGCAGGAAGCTGCGCAGCACGCCTTCGTCGCACACCGAGGGAACGTCCCAGAGTGCATTCTCCATGAACCAGCCGGGCCTCAGGAAGGTGATGGGAAGACCGATCTCCTGCAGC
Organism: Mesorhizobium sanjuanii; assembly: GCF_002529485.1. Taxonomy (NCBI): domain Bacteria; kingdom Pseudomonadati; phylum Pseudomonadota; class Alphaproteobacteria; order Hyphomicrobiales; family Phyllobacteriaceae; genus Mesorhizobium; species Mesorhizobium sanjuanii. The sequence goes on along the minus strand of NZ_NWQG01000050.1, from coordinate 9,884 downwards.
GACTGTTCCATCAGCGTGCGCGGGGTCAGCAGGTTCTCGTGCGGCGCATCCGCGCCGATGGTCGACAAGCAGACCACCTTGCGGGGACGCGCCTCGGCCAAAGCCGCCGTCACGGCCGCGATGACGCGCTTGGCCTCGGGAAAGCCGGGCTCCGGATCGAACTCGGAGGGCGGCAGGATGAAGACGCCCGTGGCACCTCTGAAGGCTGAAGTCAGGCTTGCCGCATCGTCCATCTCGGCCAGGGCGATGTCACAGCCCCGGGTTCCCCACTCCGCCGCCTTGGCCTCGTCGCGCAGAACGGCGCGGACAGGCAGTCTTTCGGCGAGAAGGCTGCGCGCAAGCGCGCCGCCGACCTTGCCGGTGATTCCGGTGATTGCATACATGGTGTTCTCCAGATGTTGATGTCGACTGTGAGGGCTCAGGCGAGCCCGGCATAAAGGCCGCGCTCGAACGCGCCGTAGAGCGCGACGACCCGCTCGTCGTAGAAGGGCAAGATCTGGGTGAAGAGTGCGCCGGTGACGTGCTTCACCGGGTCGAGCCAGAAGTAGCAGTTGAGTAGACCTGCCCAGGAGATGCTGCCGGCGGAGCGCCCGTTCGGTCCCGGCTGCATGTTGATGTCGAATGACAGACCCCATTTATGCGGCTGTCCCGGGAACTGGTCGAAGCTGCGCGAATATGGCGGTTGCGCCGAGTGCATCTCCTGGACGTTCAGCTCGCCGATCTGGTTCTGCATCATCATGGCGACGGTCTCCGGACGCAGGATTCGGACGCCACGCAGCGCGCCGCCGTTCAGCAGCGCCTGCAGGAATGCTATGTAGTCCCGTGGCGTAGAGAAGGCGCCGCCGCCGCCCATGAAGAACTCCGGCCGCTGCGGCATCTCGAAGGGCGCCGGCTCCAGCCCGCCATCGGCACGGCGGCTGTGGAAGCTGGCGACGCGCCGCTTCTGCCCGGTTCCGATCAGGAACCCTGAATCTTTCATGCCGAGCGGAGCAAAGATGTTCTCGCGGAAGTAGATTTCGAGCGATTGGTCCGACACCGCTTCTACCAGCTTGCCGACCCAATCCATGCTGATGCCGTATTCCCACCGCTCGCCAGGTTCGAATTCGAGCGGAGCGGTGAAAGCGGCGTTCTTGCAGGTCGCGATGTCGGGCATGCCCGTCACCTTCTCGTAGCGGGTCAGGGCCTCGCTCCAGATCGAGTAGGTATAGCCGGAGGTATGCGTCAGCAGATGGCGCACCTTGATCGCGCCCTTGGCCGGCCGCAGTCGCGGGGTTCCATCCTCGGCGAAGCCCTCGAGGATTTGCGGAGAGGCGAGCTCGGGCAGGTACTTCGCCGCGTCGTCGTCCAGATGCACGCGGCCCTGTTCGATCAGCTGCATGCAGGCCGTTGCCGTGAAGGCCTTGGTCATCGACAGCAGCCAGAACACCGTGTCGAGCGTCATCGGTGCGCCGGTCGCCACATTCGCCTTGCCGAAGGCACTCTCGTAGACCATGCCTTTCGGCGTGGCCGCGACGGCGATGACGCCGGCCACGTCGTTCTTCGAAACGCCTTCACGCAAGGCGGCGTCGATCGCCTTGAACCGCATTGACGAACCGGCTGGCGTTGTTTTGGCCAAAGCGGGGCTGACCGTATCGAGAGCCAGAACGGCCCCCAGCATTCCCCCGCGCTGAAGCATCGTTCTGCGTGTGAGGTGGGTCATGGCTAACTCCTTTCCGGATCGAAGGAAATCCGACTTGCCGGGCTCTATTGGCCGGCGCTGCGGCGACGCCGTGTTTGTACGTCCCGCCATGGAGTGATTCACGCGCAATAAGATCAGTGTTATCATGACTAAAAATCACCGCTCTTCGCCATCCGGCGAAAGCAGACGGGGCTCGTGGAGGCGAAGGGAGATCGAATGGTTTTCGACACGCGGCTTCTCACCGGCGTCGGGGTCCTGGTAGCGGTTACAGAGGCCGGGAATTTCGCCCGCGCCGCGGAGATGCTTGGCCTGACGCCATCAGGGGTGAGCCGGGCCGTCGCGCGTCTGGAGGCGCGGGTTGGCGTGCGGCTCTTCGATCGCAATCCGCGCGAGGTCAGCCTGACCGAGGAAGGCCGGCGCTTCCATGCGCAGGTGACGCCGCTTCTCGCAGGCCTGGATGAGGCGGCGGCCGATGCCGCGGGCGCGGCGGCGGTCGTGCGCGGCCGGCTCCGCGTATCGGTGGACCCGTGGTTCGCACGCATGGTGCTCGCAGCCGGGCTGCAGCGGTTCCTCGCCCGCTATCCGCTGCTGTTATTGGATTTCTCAACCAGCAATTATCGCGAGGAGATGATGAGCGGCGTGGACGTGGCGGTGCGGTTCGGGCCGCCCGATGCATCATCCCTCATCATACGCAAGCTACTGGAAACCCCGATCCTGACGGTTGCGGCACCGGCCTATCTCGAACGGCACGGCAAGCCGCGATCGCCGCACGACCTCGTCCATCACGAGGCGCTTCTCTTCCGTGATCCTCAGACTGGTCTTCCTTTTCCATGGGAGTTTCACCGAGGCGGGGAGATCGTCGCGGTCAAGGTCTCAAGCCGCCTGGTGTTGGATGATCCTTCCGTCGCGGTAACGGCCTGCGTGGCCGGCCAAGGCATTTTCCAAAGCCTCGCCATCGGCCTGGCGCCGTTCCTGGCACGGGGAGAACTCGTGCCGATCCTGCCGGAGTGGTCGGAAGAACTTTATCCACTCTACGCCTACCATCCCTCGCGCCATCTGCCGCCGGCGAAAGTCAGAGCATTTCTGGATTTTATTCAGGAGATTGCCGTTGGCTTGTGATTGATACCCGGCTTCTGCGGTGACGTCACATCGCGGGATCGCCGTGAGATGCGGTGCCCATTGTGCGCCATTCAAGCGCATTGGCCGCGTGTATCTGGCTCTACACGCCGCCGTCACAAACGGCTAGTTTGCTCGGATGAATCAACACGCCAAGCTCAGGATCGGCCATTCGGCCTGTCCGCATGATTGCCCGTCGACCTGCGCGCTCGAAGTCGAGTTGCTCGACGCCAAGCGCATCGGCCGCGTCCATGGCGCCAAGGCCAACAGCTACACGTCAGGTGTCATCTGTGCCAAGGTCGCCCGCTATGCCGACCGCATTCACCACCCCGACCGGCTGCTGAAGCCGCTGATACGTGCCGGCGCCAAGGGCGATGGCGCCTGGAAGGAGGCGAGCTGGGAGGCGGCGCTTGATCTTGTCGCCGAGAAGTTCATCGCGGCGGAAGAGAAGTACGGCTCGGAGACGGTTTGGCCATACTACTATGCCGGCACGATGGGGCTGGTGCAGCGCGACGGCATCGAACGGTTGCGCCATGCGAAAAGATATTCCGGCTTTTTCAGTTCGATCTGCACCAATCTGGCCTGGACCGGCTGGATGATGGGGGCAGGGGCGTTGCGCGGTCCCGACCCGCGCGAGATGGGCAAATCGGACTGCGTGGTGATCTGGGGCACCAACGCCGTGGTCACCCAGGTCAACGTCATGACCCATGCCGTCAAGGCGCGCAAGGAACGCGGCGCCAGGATCGTCGTCATCGACGTCTACGAGAACGCGACGATGAATCAGGCCGACCTCGGCCTGGTGCTGAAGCCCGGCACCGACGGCGCGCTGGCCTGCGCGGTGATGCATGTGCTGTTCCGCGACGGTCTTGCCGACCGCGTCTATCTGGAAAAGTACACGGACGATCCGCATGGGCTGGAAGCGCATCTGCGGACAAAAACGCCGGAATGGGCGGCCGCGATCACCGGGCTTTCAGTCGCCGAGATCGAAGCCTTTGCCCGTCTGGTCGGTACGACCAAGAAGACCTATTTCCGCCTCGGCTACGGCTTTTCGCGCCAGCGCAACGGCCCGGTCAACATGCACGCCGCGGCCTCGATCGCGGCGGTCACCGGCTGCTGGCAGTATGAGGGCGGCGGTGCCTTCCATTCCAATTCCGGCATCTTCAAGCTCAACCAGGAGCTGCTGGAGGGCACGAAGATGCGCGATCCCTCAATCCGCCATCTCGACCATTCGCGCATCGGCCCGGTGCTGACTGGCGCAGGGGATGCGCTCTATGGCGGCCCGCCGGTGACGGCGATGCTGATCCAGAACACCAATCCGGCCAATGTCGCGCCGGAACAGCGGCTGGTGAAGCAGGGCTTCCTGCGTGACGATCTTTTCACCTGCGTGCATGAGCAGTTCATGACCGACACGGCAAAGCTCGCCGATGTCGTGCTGCCGGCGACGATGTTCCTGGAGCATGATGACATCTACAAGGGCGGCGGCAACCAGCACATCACGCTGGGGCCGAAGCTGATCGACCCGCCGGAAGGGCCGCGCACCAATCATTTCGTCATCGAGGAACTGGGCAAGCGCCTCGGCGTCGCAGACCAGCCGGGCTTTGGCCTGACCGAAAGGCAGCACATCGACATCATCCTGGGCAAGCGCGGGCTGGGCTGTTTCGACAGTCTGAAGGACGACAAGTGGGTCGACCTGCAGCCGGATTTCGAGGCCGCGCATTTCATCACCGGCTTCGGCCATGCCGACAAGAAGTTCCATTTCCGCGCCAACTGGACCGGGCAGGCGGCGCCCAATCGGCCGCCCAAAAGCATGGGCCTGTTCGGACCTGTGGAGCGGTTGCCGGAATTTCCCGATCATGTCGACCTGATCGAGGTTGCGGACGAGGCGCACCCGTTCCGGCTGACGACCTCGCCGGCCCGCAACTTCCTCAACTCGACCTTTGCCGAGACGCCGGTGTCGAAGGCCAGGGAAAGGCGGCCGGAACTCCTGCTGCACCCGGACGACGCGGCAGCACTCGGGCTTGCCGACGGCGATCGCGTCGAGGTCGGCAATCAGCGCGGCGAGGTGGTGCTGCACACGAAACTGTTCGGTGGCATCAAGCGCGGCGTGGTGGTGGCCGAAGGCATCTGGCCGAACAGCGCCCATGAGCGCGGCGAGGGCATCAACGTGCTGACCGGCGCCGACGCGCCGGCGCCTTATGGCGGCGCCGCCGTGCACGATAACAAGGTCTGGCTGCGCAAAGCCTGCTGAAGCATCGGACCCAAAGTGATCGGCGCATTGCCGAACCGGGTATCAGTTCGGAACGATATGCCCATCAGGCTGTTTTTTGGCTGTGGAGGAGATATGGCCATGGCGGATGCATTGGCGGCTCCGGAACCCATCGGCGGAACGCTTTCGTCTGGCGAACTCGTTGCCACGATGTCGCATTTCCATCGCGCCGAGATCGCACGCATGGCTGGATGGCGCGACCGTCTGGATCGCACCAGCAATTGGGCGATAACGGTCGTCGCGGCGATGCTCTCGGTCTCGCTTTCGGCGGCCAGCGCGCATCACGGCGTGCTGTTGTTCGCCATGCTGCTTGTCCTGCTGTTGCTGTGGATAGAGGCGCGGCGATATCGCTTCTTTGACTTCTACCGAGCCCGTGTGCGACAGTTGGAACGCCACTATTTCGCACAGATCTTTTCGCCACAGCCGGATTTCGCGTCGGATTGGGTGCTTATCGTCGGCGAAAGCCTGCGTGCTCCCAAATTTCTCATATCCCAGCGGGTCGCCTTGGCGCGCCGCCTGCGCCGAAACTATATCCACATGCTGATGATCCTGCTGCTTGCCTGGATACTCAAATTGTCGACGCCAAGCCTTCTCACGGAAGGCGACCGTGTCGGCTTCGTCGGCTCGCTGCGCGAGGCGGTCAGCGCGGCTGCGCTTGGGCCGATTCCGGGCCTGGTCATTGTCGTACTGGTCGCCGCCCTCTATTCTGGCCTGGTTGTCACCACCTTCCTGACCGTCGGTGACGACGGAGAGCTCTCCTTCGGCGACGTGCACGTGTAGGTGGCAACGCAAATCGCTGTTGCGCGTTGTTCGGCACGTGCCCTGCGGCGGAGCTTTCATGAATTCTCGGGCGTCGACACGTTCTTTTATTGTCCTGGCGCCTATAGCGGGGGCACTCCTGCTCCTGACGGCGAGCGGGGGTTGGGCAGCGGAAGCGGTGATCGCCGGAGCAAAGCCGTCAGGCATGGGCGGCTCGGGCGAAGGCATTCTTGTTGCCGAAATCGTTCTTCTTCTGCTGATCGGGCGCGGTCTCGGCGAAGTGTTGCAGCGCTACGGCCAGCCGGCGATCATGGGCCAGCTGATCGGTGGCATCCTGCTCGGACCCTCGCTGTTCGGTTGGCTGTGGCCATCCGCGCAGCACCTGATCTTCCCGAGCGACCCCGCGCAGAAGGGCATGATCGACGCCGTCTCGCAACTCGGCATCCTCATGCTGCTTCTGCTCACCGGCATGGAGACGGATCTGCGGCTGGTGCGCCGGGTCGGCGCGGCCTGCGTGTCCATTTCGGTAACCGGCGTCGTCGTGCCGTTCGCTTGCGGCTTTGCGCTGGCGCAATTCCTGCCGGACAGTCTGCTGCCCGATCCAACGCAACGCGTCGTCGCCGGACTGTTCATAGGCACCGCGCTGTCGATCTCGTCGGTCAAGATCGTTGCCATGGTGGTGCGCGAGATGAACTTCATGCGCCGCAATCTCGGCCAGGTGATCGTCTCCTCGGCGATCATCGAGGACACGATCGGCTGGCTGATCATCGCCATCACCTTCGGTATCGCCACCAATGGCCGGCTGGAGTTGCTGCCACTCGTCACGACCGTTGCCGCCGTGGCGGCATTCATGGTGTTCTCATTCACCGTTGGCCGTCGAATGGTGTTCACGCTGATCCGCTGGACCAACGATTCCTTTCGCAGCGAATATGCGGTGATCACCATGATCCTCATCATCATGGGAGTGATGGCGCTGATCACCAACATGATTGGCGTCCATACCGTGCTGGGCGCCTTCGTCGCCGGCATCCTGGTCGGCGAATCTCCCATTCTGTCCAGTCACATCGAGGGCCAGCTTCGCGGCGTTATCACCGCGCTGTTCATGCCGGTCTTCTTCGGCACGGCGGGACTTTCGGCCGATCTCACGGTGCTGGCGGACCCGACGCTGGCGCTGCTTACGGTGGCCCTTGTCGTCATAGCGAGCCTTGGCAAGTTCGGCGGCGCTTTTCTGGGCGGCAGGCTCGCCGGAATGTCGTTCAAGGAGGCGACAGCGGTGGGCTGCGCGATGAACGCGCGCGGCTCGACCGAGGTCATCGTCGCCAGCATCGGACTGTCGATGAACATCCTGTCGCACAATCTCTTCACCATGATCGTCACCATGGCCGTCATCACCACGCTGGCCATGCCGCCCATGCTGCGCTGGGCGCTTGCCCGGCTGCCGGTTGGCCAGGATGAGAAGCAGCGTGTCGAGCGCGAGGCGCTGGATGAATATGGCTTCGTCTCCAAACTGGAGCGGTTGCTGGTGCTGGTCGACGACAGCCGGATCGGCAAGTTCACCGCCTATCTCGCCGGGCTGGTCGGCGGCGGCAGCGGCATGCCGACCACCTTGCTGCATCTCAAGAACGGCCGGCTCGACAGACCAGCCGCCAATAAGGGACCGCAGCGTGCGTTGAAGGAGATCAAGAGGGGCGCGCAAAAGAGCGCCGAGGCCGTGAAGAGAACCGAAGACACGCTGGTCGACAAGGTGCATCTGACGGCACGCACCGAATCCGAGGCCACCGCCGGGATCATTGCCGAGGAGGCCCGCAAGGGTTTCGGCATGCTGCTGGTCGGTCTCGACAATGCCCTGACTGAAAAGGGCTCGTTCACCCGAGCCCTCAACGAGATTACCGACGGGTTCGATGGTCCGCTCTGCCTGGTACTGAATGGCGGCGACGCCACAGACAGGATGCCGACGCTCAAGATCGGCACGAGCATTCTGGTCCCTGTCAACGGCACCGAAGTGGCCCGCCGTGCGGCTGATTTCGCGCTCGCGCTCGCCCGTCCAAATCGGGCAAGGGTCAAGATTCTCTATGTTTCGCAAGGATCAGCCAGGAGCCGCAGAGCGACACCTGTCTCGCATCGCCGCGAGGAGGCTGTGCTCAAGGATATAGCCGATCTGGCCAGCCGCTATGGCGTGCCTGTCGACACGTCGATCCATACCCGCGTCACACCTGACAAGGCGATTATCAGGGAAGTGGCCAAAGGGGCTGCAATCGTCGTGATGGGTGTCACTCAACGTCCCGGCGAAGACCTGTTTTTCGGCGACACGGCGAGCGCGGTGGTGGCGACTTGCGACTGTCCGATTGTGCTTCTGGCCAGCGAACGCATCAAGCGCAATCCCGGCGCTGGCGCGGAACCGGTTGCCGCGTGAAGCCGTGTGGTATGGCATCCCAGACCGGCCGCTACCTCTGAATTTTCAGTTGAGTTCCACTCCCTGTTCCAATAGGGCGTCGTCTTTGGAGAGCCAGCCCTTGCCGCAGCCACCGATCAGGATCGCCGTCGCAGGTGCGCGCGGCCGCATGGGCCGGCAGATGATCGAGGCCGTCGAGACCGACCGGCGGCTGACGCTTGCCGCTTGCTTCCATCGGTCCGAGGTTGCCGGCCACGGTCTGGTCAGCCGAGACGAGGCGTTGGCTGCGGCCGATGTGGTTATCGACTTCACCACGCCTGCCGCCTCGGCTGCGTTGGCGCAAGCCTGCGCCGCGCGTGGCGGTCCAGCGCTGGTGATCGGCTCGACCGGCTTCGACGCCGCCGAGCTAGCCGCCATCGCCGCCGCGTCGAAAGCGATCGCCATCGTGCGTGCCGGCAGTTATTCGCTCGGCCTCAACATGCTGGTCGGCCTGGTCGAACAGGCGGCAAGCGCGCTCGGTCCCGACATCTGCGACATAGAGATCTCAGAAGCGCACCATCGCCACAAGGTCGATGCGCCATCCGGCACGGCGCTGATGCTGGGCGAGGCCGCCGCCAGGGGACGCCGCGTCGAGCTGGACGCAGTCGCAAGGCGCGGTCGCGACGGTGTCACCGGCCCGCGTCCACAAGGCGAAATCGGCTTTGCGGCGATGCGCGGCGGCGGCATTGTCGGCGAGCACAGCGTCTCCTTCTGCGCCGAGGGCGAGATCGTGACGCTTGCGCATGCGGCGCAGGACCGCTCGATGTTCGCGCGCGGCGCCATTGCCGCAGCGTTGTGGGTGGCCGGGCGGACGCCCGGCGAATACGACATGCGCGACGTACTGGGCTTTGATCCCAGGCGCTGAGCCGCCAATCTTCTTTGCCAGGGAGTGCATCACTTTCCGCGACATTGGTAACGAAACCGAACCGTTCGGTTCGATTATGTTGACGCATTGTGCAGCACGGTGTGAACGCTGGCTCAGAAAATCTGGGGGCCCGCGCGCGGCGCATTCGCATAACCATATGATATCGCTTGGAAAGATTATGGCGGAGGTAATCATCCTCCGGTTTTCAACCGCCGTAGCAGAGCTTTTTCAGGCACAACTTCGTGACTGGAAACGGCAGCATTGCCGACCCATCTCGGGGTGGTCCGAGCGACGCGAATTCCTCCCAAGGCACGCCACTTGACGGACACTGAAAATACTGGAGTACCCAAAATGACCAAGATCGCTCTCACCGCCGCCGCCATCCTCGTTGCCACCGGCAGCGCTTTCGCCGGCAGCGACCACTATGGTTCGGACAATGTCAACCAGCCGGCATCCGCTGTTACCGCGCCTGCCAATGTTGACAATTCATACACGGCTTCGATCCGCAAGCCGGTCGAGCATAGCGGCGCCAAGGCGACGTCCGATGCCGTCCAGCCGCAATCCGGCCAGGGCATCTGGGGCCGCTAATCGCGGACCAAAACCAGCCGACTGCCCCTGTTGCCGCGAACATCGACAACTCGTTCACCGCTTCGATGAAGAAGTCGGACGCGTCCGTCCAGAAGCCTGTGACCCAGGGCAGCGACCGCAACCTGTTCGGCAACCGCTGACGGCCACCGGTCCCCAAGACCTCAGAGCGGCGGGCTTGTCC
>NZ_NWQG01000049.1:0-85394 GCF_002529485.1 Mesorhizobium sanjuanii | reverse complement strand
GGCTGGGCTACGCATTGCATGAGGAACATACGATCGGCGAGGATGGTTGTATCAGGCAGGACAGCCTTGAGACCTACCGAGTGCCGCTGGCGCTCGACACCGTGCCTGTCGAGATCGACCTCTATGAAGGCGCACCGTCCATTGGTCCGTTGGGCGTGAAAGGCGCCGGTGAAGTACCGATCATGAATCCCCCTGCCGCGGTCGCCTGCGCCGTCGCCAACGCAACGGGGTGCCGGGTGCAGCAAACGCCGCTCACGCCACCGCGCGTGTTGGCGCTTTTGCTGGGCAGGGAGCCAGCTGTCGAGTTGCCTCACATCGCCGACAATTGGTGGGACAATGTGCTGACGAAGCCCAAGACACAGTGATTGGCGATACTTCGGCATCAATTGCCATCGGCAGGCGATTTCGAAGCCGTGCACGAATAGGTGCTATCGCGTTGCCTGCCGAACCTGGCGGTGCCTCCCACAGGGCCGATGGCCTCTGTGACGAAGATATAACCTACCTTCCCGCTTGACGAACGCATATCCCAATGGTTATACGTCAATCAATAGCCGTTCGGTTATTGATTATGAAATGACGCGGCGCACACTGCGAACGTGACAGACGGAGAACGTGCAAGATGAAGCTCAAATTGACCAGCGTATATGTCGACAACCAGGAGAAGGCCCTGCGCGTCTACACCGAGGTGCTCGGCCTTGCCAAGAAGGCCGATTTCAGCAACGGGCCGTATCGCTGGCTGACCGTGGCCTCGCCCGACGAGCCGGATGGAACCGAGCTGCAACTCGCGCTCAACGACAACCCGGCGGCCAAGGCCTACCAGCAAGCCATATTCCAGCGGGGCCAGCCCGCGGTCATGTTCTTCACCGACGACGTCAAGGGCGACTACCAGCGCATCAAGGCGCGCGGCGCCGAGTTCACCATGCCGCCGACCGAGGTGACCGGCTCGACCATCGCCCAGCTCAACGACACTTGCGGCAACCTTGTCCAAATCACCCAGCTGGCGCGCTGGTAAGGTGAGGACCATCGATCCCAAATGACGAACGCTCACGATGTGCTCTTCAGGACGCTCGCCGACCCGACCCGGCGGGCGATCTTCGAACGGCTGTGCCGCCAGGGAGAGCAGACCGTGGGCGCCCTGACTGCTCAGGCCGGAATCTCGCAGCCGGCCGTCTCGAAACATCTCGGCCTTCTGAGGCAGGCCGGTCTGGTGCGCGATCGCCACGAAGGACGACAGACCCATTATAGCGCGCAGCTCGGCGCGCTTGCCCCCTTGATGGACTGGACAAGCGAGATGGCCGGGTTTTGGGAAGCCCGGTTCGACCGCCTCGAAGACTTGCTGAAAAGGATGGACCAATGAATGAGACAACGGCCGAAACGCGTTCCGTCGTTGTCGAGCGTGAAATCCCTTATCCGCCGGAAAAGATCTGGCGCGCGCTCACGCAATCACACCTGATCGAGGAGTGGCTGATGATGAAGAACGATTTCAAGCCGGACGAAGGCAGCCGTTTCAATCTTAGCGCGGACTGGGGCGGCGTGGACTGCCAGGTCCAGGCAGTCGAGCCGGCCAAAACGCTGTCCTACACCTGGGACACCAAGGACCTCAGGAGTGTCGTCACCTGGACGCTCACCCCGACGAGCACGGGAACCCATCTGCGCATGGAGCAGTCGGGCTTCCGGGCGGATCAGCGGCCCTATTACCAGGGCGCGACGGTCGGCTGGCGCAAATTCTTCGCGAACCTGGAACAGGTCTTGGCGCGGTTGGACTGAGGTCTGCCAGACTGCAAAGAAAGCCCGCGCCAGGCGGGCCACTTCGGCTTGTCTTCAGAGGAGGTGTGAATTGAATTGGAACAATTGGGTCAGGCAGATCCACCGCTGGCTGTCGATTGCCTTTACGGTGACCGTCATCGCCAACTTCGTCGCCATGGCAAGAGGGGAACCTCCTCTCTGGATAGTCTACTCGCCGCTGCTGCCGCTCGCCTTGTTGCTGTTCACTGGCCTGTACATGTTCGTGCTGCCCTATGCCGGCAAATGGCGCAGCGGGCGAGGCGCCAGCGCAGTGGAGTGAACAATGGCCAGGACGTCGAAGAAGCCGGAGAAAATCGCAAAGGAGACCGCCGCCCAGCCGGCCGCCGGCAAGCCCGCCCTCCTCTCAGGCGGCAATCCCCAGATCGCGAAGGCCTATGGGGATGCCCCGGTGCAGGCCTATATCGCGGCCATGCCGGGCTGGAAAAGCGACGTCGGGCGCCGCCTCGATGCGCTCATCACCCGCACTGTCCCCGGCGTCTACAAGGCGGTCAAATGGAACTCGCCCCTCTATGGCATCGAGGGGGAAGGCTGGTTCCTCGGCATCCATTGCTTCACGAGATACGTCAAAGTGACTTTCTTCCGCGGCACGTCGCTGCAGCCTGTTCCTCCCGGCCAGTCCAAGCAGAAGGAAGTGCGCTATCTCGACATCCACGAGGACGACCGGCTCGACGAAGCCCAGCTCGCTGATTGGGTGAAGCAAGCCAGCCAATTGCCCGGCGAACGGATGTGAGCCGAGGGCAAGCGACAGCAACAATGAAGAAACGAGGACAACATGAAGAAGAGCGGCTCGACGGAAGGAGAAGCCTCTCCCTCCCAGTTGATAGATGCGAGAATCAGGGAACTGGGTGATTGGCGCGGCGAGACGCTCGCCCGGATTCGGCTTCTCATCAAGCAGGCCGATCCCGACGCTGTCGAGGAGTGGAAGTGGAGAGGGGTTCCGGTGTGGTCGCATGCCGGAATCATCTGCACCGGCGAAACCTACAAGAATGTGGTGAAGATGACCTTCGCCAAGGGGGCTTCCTTGGAGGACCCCTCGGGCCTCTTCAACTCCAGCCTCGAAGGCAACACCAGGCGCGCCATCGATATTCATGAGGATGACACGATCGATGAAGAGGCGTTGAAGGCGCTCATTCGCGCCGCCGTGGCACTGAACATGTCGGCGCGAACCCGCTCCGCCAGTTCCCGGAAGACGCCAAAGAGCGCTTGATGAGCATCTCCGGTTCTTGAAGCGGCTCCTTCGCCTGCTGATCGGCGCATGCTCGGCGTCTGCGATCACACACAGCAAGCACGTGTCGGGAAGGAAATTTGTTGCATCTTGCAATCAAATTTCTTTCCACGTGTCAAATTTCTTTCCATATGGTTCATACTTGCGTCCTGACGGGCAACGGGCCTGGAATTCTGCAACCAACGGAGCACCTTCGTGACCAAAACAACCGTCTCAAATCCACTGGGTGTTCATGCTCTGGTGTGGGTTGGCGACACGTCGCGCCAGTCGATCGAACGCGCTGTCGCCCGCACCTCGGAGTCGGGTTTCGACCTTCTCGAACTGTCGCTGCACGATCTCGACCGGCTGGACGTCGCTCATGCCAAAACCTTGCTGCATAATGCAGGGCTCCAGGTCGCCTGCTCGCGCGGCCTCGCCTTTGATGCGGACGTGTCCAACGAGGACACAGCGGTGGTGGAACGCGGCGCGCAGTTGCTCAAGGCATCGCTCGATGCGACGGCGGGTCTCGGCGGCCGCGTGCTCACCGGCGCGCTCTACAGTGCGCTTGGCAAATACGGCTATCCGGTAAGCGCCCGCGGCCGCGCCAATGCGGTATCCGTGCTTCGCGACCTCGCCAGGGCTGCCTCGGAAGTCGATGTCGTGCTTGGCCTGGAGGTCTGCAATCGCTACGAGACAAACGTCGTCAATACGGCGAGGCAGGCTCTCGAATTGGCCGACGACATCGGCGCCGACAACATCATGATCCACCTCGACACCTATCACATGAACATCGAGGAGGACGACCTGGTGCGCCCGTTGCATCTGGTTGGCGATCGGCTCGGCTATGTGCATATCGGCGAGAACCATCGCGGTCTGCTGGGCTCCGGCCATATCGATTTCACCGGTTTCTTCCATGCGCTCGACGACATTGGCTATCACGGGCCGATAACGTTCGAATCCTTCTCATCGGCGGTGGTGGCGCCAGGGCTGTCGCACGATTTGGCGATCTGGCGGGATCTGTGGACCGACGGCGGCGCGATCGCCTTGCATGCCCGCCAGTTCGCCGCGTCCCAGATCGAAGCGGCGAAGGCGAGGCCAAGTTCAGGCAAGCGACGCTAGAGGCCTCAGCGCCGCCCGTACCGGCCGACGACGAAATCGAGGAACGAGCGGATTTTTGGCGGCGGATGCCGGTCCGGCAGAGTCAGGACGTGCATCGGCTTTGGCAAGGGCAGGAAGTCCGGCAGCAGCGGGATCAGGCGGCCGGCCCGGACATCGTCGTCAAGCAGTATCTCGGGCTGCATGATGATGCCGAGCCCGCTCAAGGCCGCCTTGCGCAACGCTTCCCCATTGTTCACCGTCAAGGCGAGGGAGACAGGGACACTGATCTCGCCTTGCGGTCCTTGCAGCCGCCACTCGCGGCTGGCGACGGGATGGGCAAAGCCCATGCAGACATGCTCGGAAAGGTCCCTGGGGTGCTTGGGAGTCCCGTGGCTCTCAAGATAGGCGGGCGCGGCGCATACGATGGAGCGATAGGCCAGCAGCGGCCGGGCGATCATGGTGGAATCGGCCAGTTCGCCAATCCGAACCATGATCTCGAAACCCTCCTCGACCATGTCGATCGGCCGGTCGCTCAAGACCAGGTCTATGGCCACCTCTGGGTTCGACGAAAGATAGTCCGCGCAGGCCGGCGCCAGGGCATGAACGCCGAATGAGACCGGCGTCATCACCCGCAAACGGCCGCGCGGAACAGCCTGAAGGCGGGCAGCGCTGGACTCGGCATCGGCCACGTCGCCGAGGATCTGCTTGCAACGCTCGTAGTAGAGCTTGCCGACGTCGGTGAGGCTCTGCCGGCGTGTGGTTCGGTTGAGAAGACGTGCGCCAAGCCGCTCCTCAAGCGCCCGCACATGCATCCCAACCATCGTCCCCGTCAGCCGGAAGTCCTCGGCCGCGGCTGAAAAGCTGCCGCGTTCCACGGCTCGAACGAAAATGGCCATGCTCTGCAGGCGGTCCATGATTGCCAGTTGCCCCTATTGCCAAGTGCTGCTTCAGAAAGATCGAAATACTGGGCATGTTTATCAGATCGTACTTCCGTATCACAATCACAACACACAGGCCGGATGTGCTCGCTCAACTGATGAAGGCGCTCCCATCGCATCCAAATTCGTCTTGAAAGGAGAAACTGGAATGATCTCCAATCCCGAACTTCGCCGGCGCGGCCTTGCCCATTTCGAACGGCTTTTCGGCGCCGGAGCCGGCGAGGCCCTCGTCCAGGACATGGAAGGGCTCTGCCCCGACTTCACCGACATGTCGATAGAATGGGCGGTCGGCGGCATCACCACCCGTCCGGGTCTTGACATCGTCACCCGGGAGCTGGTGGTGATCGCCTCCTGCGTGACGCTTGGGCACACCGTCACTCAGTTGCGGGCGCACACGCAAGCCGCGCTCAGCGCAGGCGCAACACGCGAACAGATCATCGAGACTATCCTTCAACTTACCTTCTACGCCGGAGGTGCTGCGGTCCGGAATGCGCTTGTCAACGTCAAGGACATCCTGAACGGCACGGCGCCATCCTGAATCTTGTCATTGGTGATCCGATCGCGCAGCTTGTGCGCTGCGAACAGGGAGAACCAATCGATGGCCACCATGCCTGTTGATCACGAGTATTTTCTTCGCCATGCCTTCAAGGTTGCGATCCGGGCTCAGGAAACCGGCAATCATCCTTTCGGAGCGATCCTGGTCGGACCGGACGGCAGCGTGCTGATGGAGCAGGAGAACGCTTTCAACCCGACCCGCGACATGACCGGTCATGCCGAGCGCGTGCTGATGACCCGGGCCTCGCAGGGCTACGAGCCTGCTTTCCTGCGCCAATGCACCATGTACACGTCAGCCGAACCCTGTGCGATGTGCGCGGGCGCTGCCTATTGGACTGGCATTGGCCGGGTCGTCTATGGGCTCGGCGAAAGTGAGCTGAAGGCAATCACCGGCAATCATCCGGAAAATCCGACCCTCGATTTGCCCTGCCGGGTGGTCTTCGAAGCTGGTCAGCGTATCGTCGAGGTCATCGGGCCGATGCTGGTCGAAGAGGCCGCGAAATTGCACGAGGGTGTCTGGCAGGGTCCAGCTTAATCCCGGAGCAGGTCGAACATCAGTTCGAAGAAACGGTCCGCTCGCTTGTCATCCGCGCATGGCGACGAGAGCCTCTCAGCTCCCATCCAGTTTGGTCTGAAACTGGCGGGATATTCCTCGACGCCGGTACCAGTGTCCGAGTGCGGCTGGCGGCCAGTGATATGCATGATGCGATCGCTAGTCCGATCACCCTAGGTGATATGACGTTGTTGCACTCGAGGCTTACTGCTGTACCTTCCAAGGTTGTGGAGGTGTGAGCTCTTATGCTGCTTGAGCGAGAGGGGCCGCTTGGAACGTTGCTGGCCCAGGTCGAGAGAGCTGCGGCCGGCCACGGCGGGACTGTGCTGGTGGACGGCGAGGCGGGCGTTGGCAAGACGTCGCTCCTGCGCGAATTCGCGCAGGAGGTCGACGGGAATTGCCGCGTGCTGTGGGGCTGGTGCGAGGCGCTCTTTACACCACGCCCGCTCGGTCCTCTTCAGGACATGGCGCATCTGCTGGACCCTCGCGTGGCGGCTCTGCTCGAGGAGACCGCGGCGCCGGAGCGGCTTTTTCCGGCATTGTTGAGCGCGCTTCAGCACACCAAGGGCACGACCGTGCTTATTTTCGAGGATATGCATTGGGCTGACAATGCGACACTTGACCTGGTGAGATATCTCGGTCGCCGCGTCTCCCTGCTCCGCACGATGCTGGTGCTCAGCATGCGCAGGGACGAGATGAGTGCCGATCATCCTCTGACCCACGTGCTTGGCGACCTTCCGTCCGCCTCGGTGCGCCGGCTGACGCTGGAACCGTTGTCTTCCCAGGCAGTGACGGTGCTGGCCGAGCAGGCCGGCCGCCCCGCCGACGAACTCTATCGCATTACCGAGGGCAATCCCTTCTTCGTCACCGAACTTCTGTCCAGCAGTGAGGCCGAACCGGGGCGCGTGCCCGATTCCATACGCGACGCGGTCTGGGCGCGCCTCTCACGCCTGACGCCCGGAGAGCGCGAGGTGCTGGAGGTCATGAGCATTATGCCGGGCAGCGTTGAGCCATGGCTGATCCGCTCACTTCTCGGGCATGAGACAGAAGCTCTCGTGGACCGGTGCGTCGGGCGTGGATTGCTGCGGCGCGACGATCAGGGCGCGCTGACGTTTCGCCATGAGCTTGCCAGGGAGGCCACCCTCGACCGCCTCGCTCCGTCTCTTCAACGGTCGCTTCATGCGAAAGTCGAAGCAGTACTCTCCGAGCTTCCAGCGGCGCAGGCAAGCGCCCTGCTTTGGCGACGGGTGCACCATGCCGGGGGCGCCGACAACGGCGAACGCGTCCTGGAGCTTGCGCCGCGGGCCGCCCGGCAGGCCGCGCGTCTGGGCGCGCATCGCGAGGCGGCTTCACATCTGGCGACAGCACTCAGATATGTTTCAGAGGCGCCGTCGGCGCAGGCAGCCCAGCTTTGGGAAGACTGGGCCTATGAGGCGGGCCTGTCACAGTTCGTCTATGACGAAATCATCGAGGCACGGCATCGCGCCATTGCGATCTGGCGAGAGCTTGGGCGCATCGACAAGGTCGGGGCCAACCTGCGCTGGCTGTCGCGTCTCCACTGGCGCCGCGGAGAGGGCCAGGGGGCGGAAGACCACGCGGATCGGGCGGTGCGTGAAGTGGAGACTCTGCCGCCTGGGCCGGAACTGGCGATGGCCTACAGCACGCGCTCGCAGCTCCACATGCTGCATTATCGCTTTGACGAAGCAATCGATTGGGGCTCGCGCGCGATCGCGCTGGCCGATCAATTGGGCGAAGTCGAGACACGCGTCCACGCTTTGAACAATGTCGGCACCTCTCTCCTGTTCGCAGACCGACCAGGCGGTCGCGAACGGCTGGAGGAAAGCCTCGCGCTGGCACTCGAACACGGGTTTCACGACCACGCGTCGCGAGCCTATACGAACTTCGCCGAAGGAGCGGTGGTGTCCAAGGACTTCGCCTTGGCCGAACGGCTGCTCGCGGAAGGGATTGCGTATTGCGCCAGGCACGACCTCGATTCGGCGGCGCAATACCTGCTCGGCCGGCAAGCACAGCTTCGTACCGAGCAGGGCCGCTTTCGCGAGGCCGAGACGATTGCCCAGGGCGTCATGAATCTGGAACGCCTGCCGATGGTGATGCACCTGCCGGCTCTGACGGAACTCGGCAGGGCGCGGGTCCGGCTGGGTGGGCCCGGTGGCGCGGCCCTGCTGGAGCAGGCCCTCCAGGAGGGTCTGTCGACCGGCGAGGCTCAACGCATCATACCGGTTCGCCTGGCGCTGGCCGAGGCCGCCTGGCTTGCCGAGGAGCCCGGCGCCGGCCACGAGCAGCTGACGGCCCTCGCCGAAATGGACCTCGACAATTTCCGTCCCTGGGATATCGGCGAACTGGCAGTCTGGTGGCAGCGCTGTGGAATGGCGGGATCGCTGTCGGTGCCGGCCGCCCGCATTCCCTTGCCGCGAGCATTGGAACTTCGTGGCGACCCGCTGGCGGCGTCGGCCGAATGGTCCCGCCTGGGCCTTCCCTATGAGTCGGCGCTCGCCCTCATGCAGGTTCGCGGAAGCGATGCTGGCGCGGCGCTGGGTCGCGCCGTGACGACATTGGAGGGCCTCGAAGCGCGCCCAGCGGCAGTGCTGGCGCGAAAGCTGGCGCAGCGCATCGGAGCCGCCGGTCAACTGCCGAAGCAGCGCCGTGGGCCGTACACCGTGGCCAGGCAGCATCCGCTAGGCCTGACGAGGCAGGAACAACAGGTGCTCACGATGATTGCCCAAGGTTTGGGCAACAAGGAGGCGGCACGGCGCCTGTCGCGCTCACCGCGGACGATCGAGCACCAGGTTTCCGCCGTGCTCGGCAAATTCAGCGCGGCAAACCGGATGGAAATTCTGCTGCGCCTTCGCGGTGAGCCCTGGCTTTTGCCGCCAGCAGACGCACTGCAAGCCCGTGAAAGCTAGGCAGTTCGCGAAATCTGGGGAACCGGCCGCCCAAAAATGGGTGATGGCACCGATTTGCAGGCCCGCCGGCACACATAAAGTTGGTCTTGCAGCGTGGAAGATCCCCCAAGATCCATCCACGCCTTCCTGATCCGAAGGAACAGGGGCACTGGGGTGAGGCACAGGAAGCCGCTGACGGCGCCGAAATCGCGCGCCGTCGGCGGATGTGCGCACCTTCAAGCCGGGAGCGCCGCCCTTAGCGATCCACGCAATGATCAGGAGGTGCCGTGTCGCCTAATCCCGCAGCAGGTCGAACATCAGTTTGAAGAAACGATCCGCATCGACCTCATGCGCGATGCGGGCATTTTCCTTTTCGCCACGCTCGCCCCAGAAATCGGCGACGGTCGCGCCGAATGCGTAGCTGCCGGACAGGTCGACGCCGATATGGACGGGACGCGTGCGCACCAGCGTCGGATCGATCGCCAGCGCCAGGACGAGAGGATCGTGCATGGCCCCGCCGACGCCCATCGAGTTGCGGTGCAGCTTCTCGTAGAATAGCAGCCAGTCGTTGACGAGCCGGCCGAGCGGCGTATCGATCGTCGCCAGTTCGGCATATTGCGGCGCCTCGATCAGCACCTGCATGGTGACATCGAGGCCGACCATCAGGATCGGTATGCCGCTGTCGAGCACGATCTTCAGCGCCTCCGGGTCGCAGAAGGCATTGAACTCGGTCGGCGTGATGATCTCGCTCCTGCGGTAGAACACGCCGCCCATCCAGATCAGTTCCTTGATCTTGGGCAGCACGTCGCGATGCTTGAGGATCAAAAGGCCGATATTGGTCAGCGGTCCGGTCGCGACGACCAGGATCGGTTCGGGCGAAGCGCGCAGCGCATCGGCGAGGAAATCGACCGCATGCTGCTTGACCGGCTTGATCGTTGCCTGCGGCAGATAGGGCGAGCCTTCGAGACCGCTCGGTCCGTCAGCGGTGCCGAGCACCAGGGGCCGCGCCAGCGGACGGTGGCAGCCCTGCGCCACCGGCACGTCGCCGGCGCCGATGAATTCGAGGATGCGCAGCGCATTGGTGGTCGTCTTCTCGACCTCGGCATTGCCGCAGGTCGTGGTGACGCCGAGCAGTTTGATGGCCGGCGAGCGGTGCGCCATGACCAGCGCGATGGCATCGTCGTGACCGGGGTCGCAGTCGAACAGGATGGGCGTTGCAGTGGTCATGGTACCGTCCTTCATGCCGCCCGCTCGTACCGCGCGACAGTCTGCTTGAACATGTTGAGGAAGCGCCGGCCGTCGAGGTCGGTGCAGATGCGCGTGGTCTTCGGCCCGCCGCCGGGCAGCAATTGCCGGCCGCGATGGGCGACGGTCTGCCCGCGCGCGATGCGCCCGTCCAGCACGACATCGACGAACAGCGGCTCGCTCATGATGGCAAGGTCGGGATCGAAGGCCAGCGCCACGGTGATCACGTCGTCCATCGGGAACCCGACCAGGTCGAAGAACTCGCGCCAGATGTCGATGTAGATCGGGAAGCTGTCGGCGATCATGTCGAAAACGGGATTGTCCCTGGCGAGCGCCTGCATGTCGGCGATGTCGTCGCGCGTCAACATGGAGGCGGCGACGCGGTTGTCCTCGCAGATGTCGAGCGGCACGAGGATCTTGTCGACATCGGCGTTCAGCACGATGCGCGAGGCCTCCGGGTCGGCCCAGATGTTGTATTCCGACAGCGGCGTGATGTTGCCGGGCGTCTGGAAATTGCCGCCGAGCACCAGGAGGCGCTTGAGCACATCGGTCAGACGAGGCTCCTGCAGCAGCGCCATCGCCGCATTGGTCAGCGGGCCCGTCGTCACCAGCGTGATCTCGCCGGGATTGGCCATGACCGTGTCGATGATGAAATCGACGGCGTGCCCTGGCGTTGCCTGACGCGACGGGACAGGTGCGGGCGGATTGAATTTCTTCAGGCGGTCGCCGAAGCGAGCGACGAGCCGTTTCTCGAAATGGACCGGCGCCTCCATATCGGCCTTGGCATTGCCGACGATCGGCCGCCACGCGCCGGCGTGAACCGGGATGTCGTCACGCCCTGCAAGCGCCAGCGTGTTGAGGACGACATTGGTGACCTGCTCGATCGGGCCGGCCGCACCGGTCACGGTGGTCACGCCCTCAAGCTTCAGGTTTGGATTCGCCGCGGCAAACAGCACGGCGAGAATGTCGTCGCCGGCAGAATCCACGTCGAGGATTATGCGTTCCATGGAAAGTTCCTTCATGAGGGATGTTTGCCGCCTTGCTCGATATTCTTGTCGGTCGACAGCAATCTCTGCATCGAAGCCAGCGTCTCTGTGATGATTTTTGGTCGCGCGCGATAGGACAGCGCGAACAGCGCCGTGAGCGCCACGACATAGGGGACGGTGAGAACCAGATAGGATGGGTAGCCGAACGTCTGCAGGCGAAGCGAGAAGGCATCCGCGAAGCCGAACAACAGGCAACCCCACAGCACCTTCAGCGGATCGCCATTGGAGAAGATCAGGATGGCGACCGCCATGAAGCCGCGGCCCGACGACATGTTTTCGGTGAACATGGTGATATAGCCGAGCGACAGATGCGCGCCGGCAAGGCCCGCCAGCAATCCGCACAGCAGCGAAGCGATGTAACGGACGCGGGTGATCGAAATGCCGAGCGCCTCGGCGGCTTCGGGTTTTTCGCCGACAACCCGGATATAGAGCCCGAGACGGGTGCGATTGTAGAACAGCACCAGCAGCGGCACCGCGATGAAGCCGACATAGACGATCGGCGTGAAGCCGGAGATCAGCGGCGCCCATGAGCCGAGAACGGCGCGGGCGCCGGGCAGCTGGACTTTCGGCAGGCCGACGATGCCGTGGCCGACGATGGAGCCGCGCGTGCCGAAGATCGCCTTCATCAGCGAGATCGTCATGCCGCCGGCAAGGATGTTGAGCGCCAGCCCGACGACCACTTCATTGGCCCGGAAACTCACCACCAGGACGGCGAAGACCAGTGCAAAGGCGAG
This sequence comes from Mesorhizobium sanjuanii, assembly GCF_002529485.1. NCBI lineage: Bacteria > Pseudomonadati > Pseudomonadota > Alphaproteobacteria > Hyphomicrobiales > Phyllobacteriaceae > Mesorhizobium > Mesorhizobium sanjuanii. The sequence continues at coordinate 73,312 of NZ_NWQG01000049.1, read as the reverse complement.
GGCGGCCGCGACGCCGCAGGCAACGCCGGCGAGTGCCGAACCCGTCCAGATCGAGCCGATGACGGCGAAGAAGGCGCCGGCAAGCATCTGGCCTTCGAGGCCGATGTTGAAGATGCCGGCCTTCGTGGTGAACGAGCCTCCGAGCGCGACCAGAAGAATGGGCGCGGTGGTCCGCAGCGTCGCCGCGATCAGCGCGACATTGACGAGCTTGTCTAGAATTTCCATCGCCGCTCCCCGGCCTGGCTGTCGCCGCGGCGCCTGACCAGAACCTGCGCTGACACGCTGAGGATGATCAGCGCCTGGATAACGGTGATGATCTCGCGCGACGCGCTGGTATCGACCTCGAGCAGCAGCGATCCGCTGCGGAGCGCGCCGAAGAACAGCGCGGTAAAGATGGTGGCGACGGGCGAGCCGTTGGCGAGCAGTGCGGCGATCAATCCGTCGAAGCCGAAACCCGGAGCGAAGCCCTCCATGAACCGGTGATGGACGCCGAGCGTCTCGATGCCGCCGGCCAGGCCGCCGACGGCGCCCGAAAGGAGCAGGACGACAAAACCCTGCCGTTTCACGTTGACGCCGCCATATTCGGCGAATTTCGGCGCCGAGCCGACCATCGTCACGCCGTAGCCCCAGCTGGTGTAGCGGAAGATCAGGGCCGCGCCGAGCGCCAGCACCAGGCCGATGATCAGGCCCCAGTTCAACCGCGAGAAGCTGAAGAGTTCCGGCAGATAGGCGCTTGGCAGGATCGGCGGCGTCTCCGACCAGCCACCTGGCCGCTTGAACAGGAAGATCGTGAAATAGGAGGTGAGCAGCACCGCGACGTAGTTCGACAGGATGGTCGAGACGACCTCGTTGGTGTTGTAGCGGGCGCGGAAATAGGCGGGGATGGCGACCCAGGCAGCACCGGCCACGACCGCGAGCGCCAGCGCCGCCAGCATGTGAAGGCCCGCTGGCAGGGCAAAGGCGAAGCCGACCCAGGCGGCGGCGAAGCCGCCGAGGAAAAGCTGGCCCTCGATACCGACATTGAACATGCCGCCGCGCAAGCCGATGCAGGCGGCGACGCCGCAGATCAGGATCGGCGTCGTCTGCAGCAAGGTGCCGGCGATCTTCTCCTGGTCGCCGAAGGCGCCGCGCAACAGTGTCGTCAAGACACGCAGGGGGCTTTCGCCGACCAGGAGAATGATGATCGCACCCAGGATCAGAGCCACGGCAATGGCGATGATCTGGCCGGAAACGTCACGCAAGCGATCCCTGATCATGCCGGCTCCGCGGCGGGTTCCGGCGCGGCCACGCCTGCCATCATCATGCCGATACGATCTTCGTCCGCGCCATCGCCGGCGACCTCGCCCATGATCCGCCCGTTGAACATCACCAGGATGCGGTCGGCAAGGGCGGCAAGTTCGTCGAGCTGCACGGATATCAAGAGGATGGCGCGCCCGGCGGCGCGCTGGCGCATGATCTCGTCATGGATGGCCTCCTGCGCGCCGATGTCGACGCCGCGCGTCGGCTGGTCGATCAAAAGGAAATCGGCGTCATTGGTAAATTCTCGCGCCAGCACGACCTTCTGGATATTGCCGCCCGAAAGCCGCTTCACGGCATCGCCTGGTCCTTGCGCGCGAATATCGAAATCCCTGATCAGCCTTGAGGCATTCTGGCTGATAGCGGTCCAGTTGAGCACGCCGCCGCTGCTCCATGGCGCGCGGTGCTGCCGGCCCATCAGCATGTTTGCCGCTATCGATGCGTTGCGGTCGACACCGCGCACCATCCGGTCGCCCGGAACATGGGCGAGACCGGCTTCGCGGATTTCCCTGGGGGAGAGCGTAGCAAGATCCCGGCGCTTCAGCCGGGCTGAGCCGTGGCTTGCAGGTCTGAGGCCCGAAAGCACCTCTGCCAGTTCCGTCTGTCCGTTGCCGGCAACGCCGGCGATCCCCACCACCTCGCCGGAGCGGACCGTGAAGCTGACATTGCGCAGCGCCGGCAGCCGGCGGTCGTCGCGCGCCCATAGTTCCTTGACATCGAGCACGACATCGCCTCGCGACGGCGTGCGCGGCCGGCGGTCGAAGCTGACCTCGCGGCCGACCATCATGCGCACCAACTCGTCCTTGTTGAGCTCGGCCGTCGGGCGCGTCGCCACCTTCTTGCCGTTGCGCAGCACCGTCACCGTGTCGGAGACCTCCATGACCTCTTCCAGATGGTGCGAAATGAAGATCACCGTCATGCCCTCCGCCACGAAGCTGCGCAGCGTCTGGAACAGTTCGCGGCTCTCTTGTGGCGTCAGCACCGCGGTCGGTTCGTCGAGGATGATGGTGCGCGCGCCGCGCACCAGCACCTTCAGGATTTCGATGCGCTGTTCTATGCCGACCGAGAGCAGCCCGACGCGCTCGGTCGGATCGACCTGCAGCCCGAACCGCTTCGACAATTCGCGCGTGCGCGCAATCTGCGCGGCGTGGTCGATCAGCCCATGGCGACGGATCTCCATGCCGAGAAAGACGTTGTCGGCGACCGAGAGCGAGGGAACCAGCTTGAAATGCTGATGCACCATGCCGAGCCCCGCCTTGATGGCGACGGCCGGGTCGGTGACCACCGTTTCCTCGCCGTTCAGACGGATCGAGCCTTCATCGGGCTGCAGCAGCCCGAACAGGATGTTCATCAGCGTCGTCTTGCCGGCGCCGTTCTCGCCGATGATGGCGTGGATTTCGCCCCGGCGCACGGCAAGGTCGATGCCGTCATTGGCGACGAACGCGCCGAAACGCTTGGTGATGCCTGTCAATGCGACGGCCATCTCGGCTTTCATGTGAAGGGTCGGCGACCCGGCGTTCGACACCATGGTTCTCACGGATTGGACGCTGGTCCGTCGCGGCAAGCCACGGCGAACCAGCGTAGCGCTTTCTTGGGAGGATGCGCTGTTGTTGTCCTATTTCGCCTTGGCGATCTCGATCTTGCCGTCGAGGATGCCCTTCTTGATCTCGTCCAGCTTGGTCGTCACGTCGGCCGGGATCGTCGGGGCAATGTCATCGCAGACCTTCACTTCGACGCCGCCCGAGGCGAGGTCGAAGGTGCGGGTGCCGGCGGTGACCTTGCGGCCCTCGACCTCGTCCTTGATCAGCGTGTAGACGGCGATATCGCCGCGCTTCAGCATGCTTGCGAGCACGTTCCCGGGGGCCGAGCCGCACATGTCGATATCGACGCCGATCGAATATTTGTCGGCCGCCGCACTCGCCTGCATGACGCCTTCGCCCGTGGGGCCGGCGACGTTGTAGACGATGTCGGCGCCCTGGCCGTAAAGCGCCTGGGCAAGTTCGCTGCCCTTGGCCGGATCGTCGAAGGTTCCGGCGAAGACGGAGTTCACCTTCACATCCGGAGCGGCATATTTCGCGCCTTGCTCATAGCCGCCGAGGAAGTTGCGGATGACGGGAATGTCGCGGCCGCCGACAAAGCCGATCGCCTTGCCGTCACCAATCTTGGGAAATTCGCTGCCTTTGGCCTCGATCATGCCGGCCAGCGCACCGGCCACGAAGGACCCTTGCTCCTCTGCGAAATTGGCATAGATCATGTTGGGATTGTCGAGCACGCCATCGATGAACACAAAGCGCTGGTCCGGGTATTCCTTGGCGACCTTCTGCAGCGAATCCACCAGTTCCCAGCCCATCACGAAGATGAGATCGTACTGTTTCGCCTTGGCCAGGTTCTCGAACTGCTCTTCGTAGTCGAGAGCACGATTGCCGGTGTCGACCAGTTTGAGGTCGATGCCGAAATCGGTCTTGGCCTTGTTGAGGCCATTGACGATGGAAACACCGAAGCCCTGTGCGAAATATCCGGAAATGGCGGCGATGGACACTTTGTCCTGGGCCGCGGCGGATCCGAACGAGATGGCAAGCATCGTGCCGGCCATGAATAAACTCTTGAGCGCCCTTTTCATGTCATTCCCCTTCAGCTTTTTTCAGCTTTTCAAGCCACGCCTTGACCATCCGCGCATAGTGCCGAGACAGCGGCTATTTTCGTTGATGGTCATATGAGTTTATGAGCGGCCCCGCAGGCTGTCAATCGTTCTGCAAGGCAGTTTCGTTGTGCCTTTTTTCACTTGCCTGATGTCGAAGCTTGACAAATGGTGGCTGGGGATAATTGTTGATACTCTAACGAGTTAGCAAACGACGGGAAGAGAGAGCGGACAATGCCGGCTGTGGTCGTCAGGAAATTTCTGGTTCAGGTCGAGGAGATATTCCATGAGGGCGGCCCCGTTGCGGCGCACCCGCTCAAGCGCGGCGCGGTCGTCGCCGTCATCGCCAATCCTTTTGCCGGGCGTTATGTCGAAGAGATCACCGGCTTCATGGACGATTTGAAGCCGCTCGGCCTCGATATGGCTCGACGCCTTATCGATGCCATCGGCGAGGGCGCCTCGGCGATCGAAGGCTACGGCAAGGGCGCCATTGTCGGTGCCGCCGGCGAGCTTGAACACGGCGCCCTCTGGCACAATCCGGGCGGCTACGCGATGCGCGAGCTGCTTGGAAACGCCAAGGCGATCGTGCCCTCGACCAAGAAGGTCGGCGGCCCCGGCACGCGCATCGACATTCCGATCACGCACATCAACGCCTCCTATGTGCGCAGCCATTTCGATGCGATCGAGGTCGGCATCACCGACGCGCCGCGCGCGGATGAAATGGCGGTCATCCTGGCGATGACGACCGGTGCGCGCGTTCATGCGCGGGTGGGCGGCCTTGCCGCCGCCGACATCAAGGGCGAGGACGGATTGAGATGAGCGTAGAAATCCGCCGGATCATCACCATCGTCGAAGAAACCCTGAGCGAGGGCGGTCGTCCCGTCGATCCGCCGACCCGCCGCGCGGCGGCAATTGCCGTGATCCGCAACCCTTATGTGGGCGACTATGTCGAGGACCTGTCGGCGTTGAGCGACATCGGCGAGGAGCTGGGCGAGATTTTGCCGAAGCGCGCGGTCGCCGCGCTCGGCATTCCCGGCGCCCGGGTCGAAAGCTTCGGCAAGGCAGCCGCGGTCGGCGCCGACGGCGAACTGGAACATGCCGCCGCCATCCTTCACCCCAAGCTTGGCGCCCCGTTCCGCGATGTGCTCGGCAAGGGCGCCGCACTCATTCCCTCGTCGAAAAAGCGGGGCGGCCTCGGCGTGCCGCTCGACATCCCGCTCGGCCACAAGGACGCCGCCCGCGTGCGCAGCCATTTCGACGGCATGGAGGTTCGCGTGCCCGACGCGCCGCGTGCCGACGAGATCGTCGTCGCCATCGCCGTGACCGATTCCGGCCGGCCTCATCCACGTGTCGGCGGGCTGACCAAGGACAAGATCGTCGGCAAGGATGGCGTCAGCTGAATCTCAGCGCACCCTGACGTCGTCAAACGGTGACGACTTCCGGCACCCGCATTGCCGGCGGAGTGTTGCGGCTCCGGCCGGTTCGCGCCACGCCGTCGATGACGACCATTCCGATACCCGGAAGGTTGCCCTGCGCCACGCTGTCGAGCAGCCCATCGCCGGCGCCGCCGATCGCCTGGTCCATGAAGACGAGGTCGGCGGCGCGGCCGACCTCGATCATGCCGCGATCGTGCAGCCCGCGCACGCGCGCTGTATTGCCGCTGGCAAAGCAGAATGCCACTTCCGGCGCGACGCCACCCAGCGAGGCCAGCATGGTCAGCGTCCGCAATATGCCGAGCGGCTGCACGCCGGATCCGGCCGGGCTGTCTGTGCCAAGCACGATGCGCGAAAGCTCGCCGCGCTCCCTGGCGAGGTCGAGCACGAACAGGCCGGTGCGCAGATTGCCGTTATGGACGATTTCCAGCGCCCGCGAACCCTTCTCGCAGATCTGCCGGATTTCCGCCTCAGGGAGCGCTGTCGGTCCGCCATTGACGTGGGCGACTATGTCGGCGTCGACCTCAAGCACGGTATCCGCGCCGATGCGGCCGGAGCCGGGCAGGGACGGCCCACCGGTATGGGTCATCGAGGTCATGCCGTATTTTCGCGCCCAGGCGATCATTTGCCGGCCGGTCGGCCCGTCCTTGACGCCGCCGAGGCCGACTTCGCCGATCAGCGTCACGCCAGCTTCGGCCAAATAGCGGAAATCCTCCTCGGTCAGGCCGGGCTCCAGGATCGGCGCGCCGGCCAGGACCTTCATGCCGTTAGGACGGAAATTGGAGAAGATCCGCTGCGCCGCGATGGCCAATGCCTTCAGCCCGACCAGATCGCGCGGGCGGCCTGGCGTGTGGACCTCTCCCGCCGAGACGATGGTGGTGACGCCGCCATGCACGGTCGAATCCATCCAGCCGATCTGGTTTTGCCTTGGCGTCCAGTCGCCGGCCACCGGATGGACGTGATTGTCGATAAGCCCGGGCGAGACGGCCGAGCCGCCGGCGTCGATCACGGTGTCGGCGGCGCCGACGTCAAGCGCGCCGGCCTTGCCGATGGCGGTTATCTTGCCGTCGACCACGACGATCATGTCGGCGTCGAGGATCGGCTGGGCGAGATCGCCGGATAGCATCAGGCCGATGTTGCGCATGACAAGCGTGTTGGGTTTCGGGTCGGGCGACATCGGCACCTCGTCTGTTATTCCTGGAAGTCGTTGGGACGCGGATTACTTGCCGCCGTCGCCGTTCGACGGGTCGTCGTCATTGATGCGGTTGAGCAGGCGAAGCAGCGTCGCCTGCTCGGCTGGCGTAAGCGGCGACAGAAACCGCCGCCCGACTTCGACGCTGCGTTCGAGCCGGTCGAGCGTGTATCTGGTTCCCTTGTCGGTCAGCGCGATCATCGACAGGCGCTGGTCGGTATCGGATGCACTGCGGGTGATAAGCCCGTTCTTGAGAAGCTTGCGCACGACGATGCTGATGGTCGACGGGTCCATCGCGGTCAGCCGTCCCAAATGGTTCTGCGACACCTCGCCCTGCCTGAGGATCGTGGCGAGCGCCGCGAATTGCGTTGGCGAAAGGTCTTCGCCGGCCATCACCTGCTGGAAGCGCAGCGTCGCGCGCTGATGCGCCCGGCGGATCACGTGCGCCGGATGGCGGTCGAGTTCGTAGCCGGTCTTGGCGTATCGCTGCAGCACCTGCTCGCGGCTCAGCGGCTTGGCGCCGTCATCCGGTCCCTTGGGCGCGGCTGCGCTGCTTTCGGGTTGCGATTCGATTTCAGTCTTCACGTCGCACTCCTGTCGCCGCTGTCTCGGATGCCGCAGGCTGGAAAGACGTTCAAGCCGCGACTTCAGTCGGTTGAAGCGACGCCCCGTCGCGAAGGGCCGCGACGACGCTTGCCGAATCGCTGACCACGCCAAAATGCGTCGCTATGTCGTAAAGCGAACTTTCCTGCTCGCGTGGTCCGGTCGCCGCACAGCAATCGCTGGGCACCACCACCTCATAGCCCTGGAAAAAGGCGTCATGGACGGTCGAGCGCACGCAGATATTGGTGACCACGCCGAAGATGACCAGTTGATCGACCTGCATGTCCTGGAGCGTAAGGTCGAGATCCGTTTGAAAAAACGCCGAGTAGCGCCGCTTGATCAGGTGGATTTCATCGTCGCGGGCGCCAAGATCCTCGATGATTTCCGGCCCCCAGGTGCCTTCCAGACAATGCGGCGTGCGCTTCACCCATTCGCGCTCGCGGCGCATGCCGGCCCGGTGGGTATCGTGCACCCAGATCACCGGGACACCAACGGCGCGCGCGGCCTCGATGACAGCCAATTGCGGCGCGACCAGCGTCTCATATCCCGGCAGCACCATCGCGCCGCCGGGCTTGCAGAATTCATTGACCATGTCGATGACGATAATCGCCGCGCGTTGCGGATCAAGGCGCATCGCGTCATCGTGCCGATGTGAGGAAAAGACGTCCACGGGCATGGCGAGCTCCTTTGGTCGATCGTTGATACTCATACAAAAAACCGTTGGGGACGCCAAGTCAATCCCGTTCAAAGCAAAGCCGGTTGCCGAATGTGCGCAAGCAGCGCCGACAAGGGCTTGCGCCGATTTCCGCCGCGAAAATGGCATTGACAAGCGAATACGATCATGTGTTCGATTTGTATGACCATCAATGATATTCAAATTCGCCGGACTTGCCGGGCCGAGGGCTGAGCCATGAGGACAATCGTTACCGGATCCAGCGGTCTGCTCGGCCGCCATGTGGCGACAGCGCTCGTCGCAGCCGGTCATGATGTGTTGGGCATCGATGCCGTTGCACCGAACGCTGTACCATGGCGGCATGCAAGCGCCGACCTGACGGATCTGGGATCGGCACTGCAATTGGTGCGCGATTGCGACGCGGTGGTCCATGTCGCGGCCATTCCGCGCCCGACCGGACGGGCCGGCGGCGAGGTGTTCAAGACCAATATCGCGACCGCCTACAATGTCGTCGAGGCGGCTGCCATGGCTGGCGCCAGCCGCTTCGTCTACGCCTCGTCCTTCAGCGTTTTCGGTTATCCTTTTTTCGAGAAGACCGTGCGCCCGCCCTATCTGCCGGTGGACATGAACCATCCTGTCGGTGCACAGGATCCTTACGCGCTGTCGAAATGGCTCGGCGAGGAAATCGTCGACGCGGTGGTGCGCCGCGGCGCTTTTTCGGCCGTCAGCATCCGCATGCCCTGGATCCAGACGCCGGAAACCTTCTTCGCCGGCGTCGGCCCGCGCCGCGCCACCGCCGACAGCGCCCGCGATCTCTGGGCCTATCTCGACGCGCGCGATGCGGGGCAGGGCTTCCTGCAGGCGTTGGAATGGGGAGGCGAGGGCCATCTCCGCGTCCTGCTCAGCGCCGCCGACACGTTCATGGAAGAGGAGACCGAGCCGCTGGTGCGCCGGGTCTACCCGGATGTCCCGCTATCGCGGCCGATCGCCGGCCATGACGCCGTGCTCGACACGGCCCATGCGCGCGAAACGATCGGCTTCCAGCCCAGCCATTCGTGGCGTTCCTATCCCAAGTTGTGTTGATATTCAGGTGATGCCGGCCTGCAAACGGCGATTTTCTGCGCTTCCGGTGCTCACGGACCCAAATGTCCGCTCCGCTCCGGTTCTCGAAAACCACCATTTTCGGCTCGTCCTGACCTGAATCTCAACACACCTTAAGCCGGAGTCTGGAAAATGAAGCGATTCGACGAAAAATGCGTGCTCGTCACCGGTGGCGCCGGGGCGATCGGCAGTGCGGCGGTAAGGCGTTTCCTCGATGAGGGTGCAAAGGTCGCCATTGTCGACCGCAACGGGGCGGCAGCGCATGCACTGGCCGCGTCTCTTGGCAAGCGCACAGTCGCCATCGAAGCCGACATCACGGATGAGGCAGATGTGCGACGCGCCGTCGAAAGGACCGTGGAGACATTCGGCGGGCTCGATGCCGTCTTCAACAATGCCGGCATTTCCGGCGTTATCGCTCCTGTTCACGAACTGCCCGTCGAGGACTGGGACACCATCATCCGCATCAATCTGCGCGGCATGTTCCTCGTCCTGCAGGCATCGCTGCGGGCGATGATCGCGGCCGGCAATGGCGGCTCGATCGTCAATATGGGCTCGTCCATGGCCGGCTGGGACGTGCTCGCCGGCGGCGCCGGCTATGTCGCCTCCAAGCATGGCGTGGTCGGGCTGACGCGGGTCGCCGCGCTCGATGCCGCGCCCTACGGCATACGGGTCAACGCCATCTGTCCGGGCGTGATCGAGACGACGCTCGGCGTGCCGGCGAGCGACCGCGATTTCAAGAGCAGTGTGCAGCATTTTGCCGACCGCATCCCGTTGCGCCGCATCGGCCAGCCGGACGATGTCGCCGCCGCCGTGGCCTTCCTCGCTTCCGACGAGGCTAGGCATGTCACTGGCGTGGATTGGCTGATCGACGGCGGCCAGACCTTGCAGAGCTGGGCCAACGCGCCGGCCGGCGGCGCGTTTCCGAAATTCAGATAGGGGCCTCGTCTCAAAGCCGCTTTGGCGGCATTGCCTGGATGATCTGGACGGCAAGGTCGAGATCGGCGAGACCGCCCGAAAGCGGCGTGCGCGGTTTTGCTCCGGCAAGGATGCAATCGGCGAAATGCTGCCATTCGCGCCGGAATGCGGTGTCGGGGATACCCGGGATCACGCGTTCCGACGCCGTCTCGCCGGCTGCTTCGCGCACCCGCACGATGGCCGAGGCGTTGCGGAAATAGGGGTTCTGGAAATCGATCCGCACCTCATCGCGCTCGCCATGCACGTGGATCCATTCGTCCCACCATTCATATTGGGCGAGCGCCATGTCGAAGAGACAGGGAATGCCGTCATAGTCGAGCACGGCCAGAAGCTGGTTCGGGCCGGTCTGCTGCGCATGGACGACGTGGCTCGGCGTGCCGAAGGCGCCGCGCATGACAGCGAGATCGTGGCTGCTCAGGCCGAGCAGCAAGAGATAGAGATCGCGGTAGCCGGCGTGGTCCGGCCCCAGCGCCACGTCCACGCGTCGCGCGACGGCGTCTCGCCCAGCCGCGAGCAGATCGGCCGGCACATCGGCGATGCGGGTCTGCGTGTAGAGCTTGCCGTAGCGGTCGAAGCGGCCGGCGAAATCATGGACATGGATCGACTTCGGCCGGCCGATGGCGGCAATGCGCTCGAGGCCGATCTCATAGCCGGGATCATAGAATTTCATGTAGCCGACAAGGGCGACGAGGCCACTGCGTTCAGCCTGTTCGACCAGCGGGCGTGCCTCCTCAGGCGTGAAGGCAAGCGGCTTCTCGACGATCAGATGCTTGCCGGCGCGGATGGCATCAGTGACCATCTCGCCGTGGTCGTAGGTGCAGATCACCACGGCATCGACATTCGGGTCAGCAAGCAGCGCGCGATGGTCGGTATAGCGGGCCGCGACACCATAGTGATCGCCGATCTTGTCGACAGTGCCCGGTGAGATGTCGCACAGCGCGGCGATGCGAAACGCCGGCAATTCCTGGAGATAGGGCAAGTGCATCAGCTGGGCGATCTCGCCGCAACCGATAACGCCAACGCCGATAATTCGATCCTGCATGTCAACCCTTGACGGCCCCGGCCGTCAGGCCGGCGATGAACTGCCGTTGCATGGCGACGAAGACGACGATCACCGGCAGTGTCGTGATCGTCAACGCGGCGAAATAGAGCGTCCAGAGCGAGTCGTATTGCTGGAAGAAGCTGACGAGCCCGAGCGGAATGGTCTGCACGGACGGGTCGCGCAGCAAGAGGAAGGCAAGGAAGAAATCGTTCCAGATCTCGATGAAGCCGAAGATCAGGATCAGCGCCACGCCCGGCCGGATCAGCGGCAGCATGATGTGGATCAGAATCGCCAGCCGGCTGGCGCCATCGACCCGCGCGGCGTCTTCGAGATCGGCGGGAAGCGTGACGAAGAAGCTGCGCAGGATGAAGACCGACAACGGCAATGACGTCGCGGCGTAGACGAAGGCGATGCCGAGCCGGTTGTTGATCAGGCCCAGATCGCGCGCCACCATGAACAGCGGAATGGCCATGACTTGCGGCGGCACCAGCATGGCCGCCACGGCCACCGCCAACACCAGGCCGCGTCCGGGAAAACGCAGCCGCGCCAGCGCGTAGGCGCAGGGGGTCGCGACGACGACCAGGATGATCAATGCCGAACCGGTGACGAAGACGCTGCTGACAATGCGCGATCCCATGCCGGCGATGCGCCAGGCGTCGACATAGTTCTGGAACACCAGGCTCGACGGCGGCCCCCAGATGTTGCTCAGCATCTCCTGCTTGGTCTTGAGCGAGCCGAACAGCACCCAGAGCAGCGGGTAGATCGTCTCCAAGAGCACCAGGAACAGTGCCGCATAGATGCCGACAAGTTCGAGGATGCCGCGCGCGCCGAGGCGGCGGCGATGGCTGGCCATGCCATTGCCAAGCGGAAGGGAAGGGTTGGCCGCGGTGCCCATCAGACGTCAAGCCTTTGCCGCCGCATCAGGGCGAGCAGCGCGACGCTGGCCAGCCCGACGATCAGGAAGAGCACGTAGCCGATGGCCGCGGCATAGCTCATGGCGCCGTCCTGGAAGGCCTTGCTCATCATGTAGGTGAGCACGACCTCGGTGGCGTGGTTCGGGCCGCCCTTGGTCAGCACGTAGACGATGTCGAAGTTGCGCACGAAGGCGCCGGAAAGGCCGAGAATCGTGTTGATGAAGACGATAGGCATCATCATCGGCAAGGTGACATGCCAGAAGCGCTGGATCGGTCCGGCGCCGTCCATCTTTGCCGATTCATAGAGTTCGGACGGGATCGTCTGCAACCCCGCGAGATAGATCACGGCGTGGAAGCCCAGCCACTTCCAGACATCGACGACGATGATCGAATAGAGCGCGATATTGGCATCGCCAAGCCATGATTGCTTCAGCCCGCTGAGACCGAACAGATCGAGCGCGCCATTCAGCAGGCCGAAGACCGGATTGTAGATCCATGACCAGAGCAGTCCGACCGCGACGAAGGACATCGTCACCGGGATGAAGGCGGCGGCGCGAAAGAAGGTGCGGCCGACAAGCGCCCGGTCGAGAAGCAGCGCCAGCCCGAGACCCAGCACGTTCTTGAGCACGACGACGGCGACGACGAAAATCAGATTGTTGCGCAGCGCGCCGAGGAAGATGCGGTCATGCGCGAGGCGTTGATAGTTGGACAAGCCTGCCCAGGTCGGGTCGGAAAACCCGTCCCAATTGTGCAGGCTGAGCCAGAAACCGTTGACGAAGGGCCAGAGGTAGAACAGACAAAAGAGGATCGCGGCTGGCAGGATCATGACGAAGGCGACCGCGCCATCGCCTGAAGCGAAGCGCCCGAAACGGCTCGTGGAAGGAGCCGCCTCTTGCGGTCGCGTGCTCATGCGGCCTTCGCGGTTTTCGGCGTCAGCACCAGCCCGAGTGTGTCGCTGATATAGGCGATGCTTTCCTGCGTGCTCTGCTCGGCCGTCTTCTTCGAAGCATCCAATTCGATGATGGCGAGGCCATCGTAATTCGCGTCGAGCAGCACGTCGACAATGCCGGCAAGGTCGACGACGCCGGCGCCGAGTTCGCAAAAGGCGCCGTAGCGGTCATAGCCTTTCAGCGCCGGATCGACCTTGGTGTCCTTGAAGTGCATATAGCGCACGGCCGAGATGTAGGTTCTGACCGCATCGACCGGATCGGAATTGGTATGGGCAAGATGCGCCGGATCGATGCAGAGGCCGGCGAGGTCCGTGTCGAGTTCATCCATCATCCGGTCGAGCTGGTCGCGGCGTTCGATGAAGGTGTCGAGATGCGGGTGATAGACCGTCTCAATGCCGAGGTCCTTGGTCCGCTTGCCGATATCCTCGAGCGCGCGGCAAAAGGCGCGGTAGTCGTCGGCCGTGTGAAGGCCGGCAATGGCTTCCGACGGGCCGCCGCCCAGAACCAGCACCGGTGAACCGAAGCCCTTCAGCATCCGGGTCAGCGCGACAAGCACATCGCGCTCATAAGGCCAGGCGACAGGGTTGGTGAAGATCGCGTTCACATAGAAGGAGGACAGCCTGATGCCATACTCGCTCTGGCCTTCCGAAAGCAGCGCGTAGCGCCGCAGGATGTCGGTGTCGGTGGTGACCCCCATCGGCGCCTGGTTGCCGAGCTGCATGTATTTGCGGGCGTACTGGTCCGAGAGGCTGGTGAAGGCGAGGATCTCGAACCAGCCGAAACCCTGATCGGCCAGGAATTTGATGGCTGGCCTGAGCGGAAGACCGGCGAGGTCCCAACTGTTCAGATGATAACCGATCGAGAAGCGCTGCCGCTCGGCGCGATTTGTCGTCATGTCCCTGTCTCCGGTAAGGGAGGCAGCCCGAGACGGGCGGCCCCTTTGTTTGATGGCTGGGTTTCATGCCTGCCAGGTCAGCCGAATGCGAACTCACTTGGGCGGCCAGTTGCCCTGCGCCTTGAGGTCGTCGAACGTGGTCTGGATCGAGGCCGCCGCATCCTCTGGCGTCGTCGTGCCGCCGACGATGCCGGCGATTGCCGAGGCGGTGGCTGTCGCGACTTCCGAAGGCCAGATCCAGTCGAGGAACTTGATCGTGCTCGGGAAGGCCTCCTTGCGCAGTTCGACGGCATAGGCATCGTCGACCTGCGGCACACCCTTGATCGAAGCCGCGATCGGCTGCTCGGGCGCAAGATAGAGCGTCGCCACCTCCGGCCGGGTCAGGTACTCGATGAACTTGATGGCCGCATCGAGCTTCTCCGGCGGGATCGACGAGGCCACGCAGATACCGTTGTCGGCGCCGCCGCCATGGCCGGGGGCGCCCGGCGTTCCGTCCATCTTCGGAAAGGCGAAGACGCCCCATTTGAAGTCCTTGACGCTCGACTGGAGCGACGGGATCTCCCAGGTGCCGCCATAATACATGGCGCTCTTGCCGGCGGCGAAGGCCGCGCGCATGCCGTCCTGGTCGACGGATAGCGAATCCTTGGAAAGGATGCCGTCATCGACCCATTGCTTGATCAGCTTGAACCCTTCGACATCAGCCGCATCGGTGAATTTCGCCGTGCCTTCCAGGTTCTTCTGCGTCTTGCCGATCGGGTCGCCCGAGGCCTGCGAAAAGGTCTCGAAATACCACATCGGCCACATGACCGTATTCGAGCCCTGATGCAGCAGCGGGATCACGCCTTCGGTCTTGAACTTCGGCACCGCCGCCTTCAGGTCGGCATAGGTCGGCGGCGTCGGGATACCGAGTTTTTGAAAGAGGTCGACATTGTAGAATATCGTCGATGTCGACAGGGTGGAGATGGGAACGCCATAGACCTGGCCATTGATCGTGAAGGCGCCCAGTGCTGCGGCGTCGATCCTGTCCTGGAACGGCTTGATCTTGTCGGTGATCGGCATCACCAGCTTGCGCCGGACATAGGCGCCATTGGTGTAGAAGGCCGGGCAGGCGATCAGGTCCATTTCCTGGCTGGCCAGTTTGGCGGTCATCAGCCGCTGGATGGAATCAGTCTGCGGCCCCTGCGCGTCCCACTCCACCGCCGAGACGTCGGGATTGGCTTTGAGGAAACCGTCGATGACCTGCTGCTGGATCTTTTTCTGCTCGTCCGGGGGTTGACGCGGAGCGAGCTGGTCGAGGGACGAACCGCCGAAAACCTTGAGCGTGATCCCGTCGGCATGGGCGATGCCGGGTAGCGTGATCAGGCTCAGGCTGAGCAGTGCGGCAGCAAGGATGGTGGGGCGTTTTGAACGATGGGTCACTCTCTGCTGAACGGGCATCTGGCTCTCCTTTACGCCAATGCCGAGGGGCAACCTCGGGACCAAGATCGTTGATGGTCATATGATCTTGGTCGCCTGTCGGGATTTTTGTCAATCGGAAGATGTGCCTGTTGTTTGATCAATCCCGAGGTCGGAGTTCGGTAATACGCGCGCAGATTGCCGCGCCGGTCGGGCTCGCCCCATCCGGTTGCCGAATCTCGGCCTTGCGTGTTGGTCGACGCTCTGCACGGCATCTAACGGCAATGCCAAGGTAAGACCTTGCAGGTTGACAAAAAACCAGCGCCCCACTAATCCGTATATTGGATGCAATTTGTTGAGCCTGTGCGAAGGGGCCGTATCCGCCGGCAGTTTCGTCACAAACCTGAGGATGACCGTCAATGAACCTGGATCGCGTCATTACCGTCGTCGGAGCCCATGCCGAAGGCGAGGTGGGCCGGGTCATCACCGGCGGCGTCCTGCCGCCGCGCGGAGCGACGATGTTCGAGCGCATGGAGGCGCTGGAACGCGACAGCGCCTGGCTGCGCAACATGCTGCTGTTCGACCCGCGCGGCAGCGTCAACGCGGCCGTCAACCTCATCACGCCGCCGATACGCGCCGATGCCGATATCGGCATGATCGTCATGGAGTCGGACTATTTTGTGCCGATGTCGGGCTCGAACCTGATCTGCACGGTCACGGTCGCCCTAGAGGCTGGCATGATCCCGATGCGCGGCGCCAGGACCATCGTCAGGGTCGATACGCCGGCCGGTCTCGTCGAGGTCGAGGCGGATTGCAGCGGCGGCAAGTGCCGCCGCATCACCTTCCGCAACATCCCCTCCTTCGTCATGCATCGCGACCGGATGGTCGAGGTGCCCGGGATCGGATCGCTGCGGGTTGATGTCGCCTATGGCGGCATGATCTACTGCATCGTCGATGCGCAGGACGTCGGCGTGACGCTGGCCCGCGACGAGGCGCGCGACCTGATCGGGCTAGGCGAGGCCATCAAGGCCGCCGCCGCCGAACAGCTTCCCTCGATCCATCCGGAGAACCCGTCGATCAACACCGTCAACCAGACGGAATTCGCCGGCCCGTTGCGGATCGTCGATGGCGTGAAGACCTCGAAGAACGCCGTCGTCGTTTCGCCCGGCCGGCTCGACCGCTGCCCCTGCGGCACCGGAACCTCCGCGCGGATGGCTTTGCTGCATGCGCGCGGCGATCTCGCCGTCGGCGAGAAGTTCCGGCACACCTCGATACTCGACACCGTCTTCGATTGCCGCATCGTTGAGCCGGCCATGGCTGGCAGTGTTCCCGCGGTGGTAACCGAGGTATCCGGGCGCGCCTGGCTGACCGGAGTGAGCCACTACGGAGTGGATCCGGAGGATCCATTCCCCGAGGGCTATCGGCTGTCGGACACATGGTTCAGGTAGCCGGCACATTTTGCCGGCTAATCAGACTGCGCAAGACCCATCACGCAACACGAACCGGACAGGCAAGCAAGCCATGACCACATCACAGGATACCGACCTGACCTGGCTCAACCCGCCGCCGCACCACGCATTCGGCGATAACACTTTGCAGGTGCGCACCGGCAAGGAGACCGATTTCTGGCGCGAGACATTCTACGATTTCTGGCGCGACAATGGTCACTTCCTGTATCGCCAGGTCGAGGGCGACTTCAGCGCCGAGGTCACGATCAGGGGCGACTATAAGGTGCTTTACGACCAGGCCGGATTGATGGTCCGGCTGAGCGAGACGCACTGGGTCAAGGCCGGCATCGAATATACCGACGGGCTGATGTATTTCTCCGTCGTCGTCACCAACGACGCTTCCGACTGGTCGCTGGTCAGCATTCCCTCAAGTCCGGACGGCATCAGAATCCGCTTGACCCGCCACGCCGAGGCGATCCGCGTCCAGTATCTGGATGCGTCCGACGGCCACTGGAAACCGGTTCGGCTTGCCTATTTCCCGCCCTCGAAAACGATCGATGTCGGCATGATGTGCTGTTCGCCGCAACGCGAGGGCTTCGAGGTCACATTCAGCGATTTCTCGGTCGGCACGGCGATTTCGAGGGAACTCCATGACTGAGGCGTCCAAAGTGATGCCGACCGCGAGCCGCGCGCGTCGAGATGCGGGCAAGGTCCGCTGGGCAATCGTGGGGGCGAGCCAGATCGCCCGCTCATGGGTCGCCAAGGCGATCCAGTCCGTGCCGGATGCAGAATTGGTGGCGGTCGTCAGCAGGAGCGCCGACCGTGGCCGCGCCTTCGCCGACGATCTCGGGATACCGGTATCCGCGACAAGCCTCAAATCGCTCCTTGCCGAAACCGCGATCGACGCGGTCTACGTCTCGACCAACAATGACAGGCATCGCGACGACACGCTTGAAGCCGCGGCGGCGGGCCTGCATGTGCTCTGCGAAAAGCCGCTCGGGCTGACGCTCTATGATGCGGTCGAGATGGCCAGGACCTGCGATCGCGCCGGCGTCGTCCTGGCGACGAACCATCATATGCGTGGCGCGGCGACGCACAGGGCGATCCGCGACCTGGTGCTGACAGGCCAGATCGGCCGGCCGCTCGCGGCACGCGTCATGTATTGCGAGTACCTTCCCAAGGAATTGCAGACGTGGCGTACGAAGGACAAGACGCAAGGTGGGGTCATTTATGACCTCACCGTGCACAATGTCGACGTTTTGCGCTTCGTGCTTGCGGACGAACCGGTCGAGGTCATGTCGATGAAGGCAAGCAGCCTGATCGGCGAGAATGGCGTGGAGGACCAGGTGCAATCCATCGTCAACTTCGCTTCCGGGTTGATTGCCTACATGCATGAGGGCCAGGTCTTCGCCCATCACGAGACGGCGCTCGAGATCCATGGCACCGAAGGGTCGATCTATGGCCGGGGCATCCTGGATGAGGCGCCGTCCGGTCGTGTCTACGTCCGCCGCGGCACCGAGATGACGGAAATCCCGGTCGAGCCCGCCAACCTCTACGCCACCACCATCGCCCGGTTCAATGCTGCCGTGCTGCATGGCGATCGTCCGGCGGCGACGGGATGGGACGGCGTCGCCTCGCTTGCCACGGCGCTGGCCGTCAGGCGCTCGGCGCAGGAGGGGGTGCGTGTGTCCGTGCCGCGTTTCGAGAAAAATCCGCCCGTGCCAGTGGCGTGACATGCCCGTTTTGACGCTGCAGCAACGCGGATTTCACGGTAGACTTTTGAATAGAATATTGTAGATTGGATACATTATTGCGAAAGCGAGTCCAAGGAGAGACCAGACGATGACGCATTGGCAGGGGGTATTCCCGGCGGTTACGACCAAGCTCGAGCAGGACGGTTCGATCAATCTCGAAGCGACACAGGCAAGCGTCAACCGTCTGATCGACAACGGCGTTTCGGGCATCATCGTCCTGCCGATGCTGGGCGAGAATGCCTCGCTGCTGCCGCGGGAGAAGGAAGCCGTCATCCGCGCCGCCAAGGAAGCCGTTGCCGGCCGTGTGCCGCTTCTCTCCGGTCTTGCCGAGATCTCGACCGCCGGCGCGGTCGCCGGCGCGCGCGCTTTCCAGGATCACGGCGCCGAAGGCCTGATGGTGTTCCCGAGCCTCGGCTACAAGACAGATCCGCGCGAGACCGCCGAATGGTACAAGGCGATTGCCGGCGCCAGCGACCTGCCGATCATGATCTACAACAACCCGATCGCCTACGGCGTCGATGTCACGCCCGCCATCCTCAAGATGCTGGCCGATTGCCCGACCATCGTGGCGGTCAAGGAAGAGACCGGTGATGTGCGTCGCGTCACCGACATGTTCATCGCGCTGGGCAATCGCTTCGATATCTTCTGCGGCGTCGACGACCAGATCGTCGAAAGCATGTCGCTCGGCGCCACGGGCTGGGTTTCGGGCATGACCAATGCCTGGCCGAAGGAATGCGTGCAACTGTTCAACCTGTGCGCGGCCGGCAACTTCGCCGAGGCGCGCGACCTCTATCGCATCCTGACGCCGTCCTTCCACCTCGATACGCATGTGAAGCTGGTTCAGTACATCAAGATGGCCGAGCACCTTGTCTACGGCGCGCCGGAATGGACCCGGGCGCCGCGATTGCCGCTGGCAGGCGAGGAGCGCGAGCGCGTCATCGCCACCATCAAGGCGACGATCGAAGAGCTCAAGCAGACGCAATCGCGCCGCGCTGCCTGATCCGTAGGGATGTTCGGAGTGCCACCGGAAAATCCGCATCGTCGGCTGCGTTTTCGAACGGTCGCAGCCGGCGGATGCGCCAGGAACGGATTGCATGCATAATATTCCCACATTCGGCGCGTCCGACCTGAAGCAGGTCCGCGAGACGGCGCGGCGGCTGGATTCAGCCTGGATCGGCGACGGCTTTTCCCGCGATGGCGGCTCCGACATCGCAAGCATCATGTCTCCCTTCGACGGGGAGACGATCAGCGAAGTCGCCTTTGCCAGCGAAAGGCAAGTCGATCTTGCCGTGCAGGCCGCCCGCGCGGCGCTGAAGGCGGATTGGGGCACGATGGGGCACGAAGGACGCGCGGCGTTGATCCGTGCGCTGGCGGACGCCGTCGAAAGAAACTGGCTCGAATTGGCGCTTCTCGAAAGCCTCGATGTCGGCAAGCCGATCCTGCATTCCTACAATGACGATGTGCCGGCGACGGTCGGCGTGCTGCGCTGGTATGCCAGCCTGACGGAGACCGCCTATGATCTCAGCCCGGCCCGTCGCAAGGGTGTGCTCAGCCAGATCGTGCGCGAGCCGCAAGGCGTGGTCGGCATCGTCCTGCCCTGGAACTACCCGCTGACCACGCTGGCGCTGAAGATCGGCCCGGCGCTGGCCGCCGGCAACACCGTCGTCTGCAAGCCGGCCGACGATACGCCGCTGACCACGCTGCGGCTGGCGGAACTCGCGATCGAAGCGGGGTTTCCGGCCGGCGTCATCAACGTCGTGCCCGGCGCTGGGCCGGTCGCCGGAAAGGCGCTGGGTCTGCATGATCATGTTTCGGCGATCAATTTCACCGGCTCGACCGCCACCGGACGGCGCTTCCTGCACTATTCGGCCGATTCGAATTTGAAGGAAATTTCGCTGGAATGCGGCGGCAAGAATCCCGCCATCATCCTGCCCCACGTCACTTCGCTCGACCGTTTCGCCGACGACATTTCGACCGGCTTCCTGATGAATTCCGGCCAGCTCTGTTCGTCCATTTCAAGGGTTCTCGCGCCGCGCGCGTTGGAAGGCGATCTTCGCGACATGCTCGTCGTCAAGATGAGGGAATGGCCGATCGGCGATCCCTTCGATCCGGCCACGCGCATCGGGCCGCTGGTCAGCGACGCCCACGCGGCCCAGGTCAATCGCGCTATCGACACCGAGAAGCAGCGTAACAATGATTTCAGCGTGTCGGCGGCCGAAATCACCGGCGCATCGCCGCGCCTGGTCGAGCCGGTCGTGTTCTTCAACGTCGCCGAAAGCGCCGGTGCCTGGAGAGAAGAGGTCTTCGGCCCGGTTCTCTCCGTCAGGTTCTACGACGATCTCGACAGCGCCATCCGCAGTGCGAACGATACGCAATATGGCCTCAGCGCCTATGTCTTCGGCGAGGATCCCCGCGCAATTCGCGAGGCGTCCACCACGCTCGACGCGGGTTTCGTGGCGGTCAACGCTTTCTGCGAAGGCGATTTCACCACCCCGTTCGGCGGCTTCAAGACGTCCGGCTTCGGCGGCAAGGACAAGGGCATTCATTCGCTCGATCAGTATTCCCGGACCAAAAGCATCTGGTGGGCGACATGAGCATTTTGCAGCCAAGTGGGATCACTTGGCGTCGCACAAATGCGGCTAAAACAAATAGATGGAGCGGGATGCATCCCGCTCCATAGAGGCTGGCCTGGACGTATTGGGCTGGGCACAAGTGAAGGTAAGGTCGATATGGCATCCAAGGCGTATGACTACATCGTTGTCGGGGCGGGCGCCGCCGGTTCGATCGTCGCCGCCAGGCTAGGCGAGGACAGGAGCGTCCGGGTGCTGGTCCTGGAAGCTGGCCCGAGCGACAATTCCATCTATGTGCGCATGCCTGCCGCCATGTCCTACCCGCTGACCGACCAGCGCCGGACCTGGAGTTTCGAGACGGGACCTGAAGAGGCGCTCGGTGGGCGCATGATCACGCATGTCAGGGGCAAGATGCTGGGCGGCTCCGGCTCGCTCAACGGCATGGTCTATGTGCGCGGCAATCCGCGCGACTTCGACGCGTGGGCCAAGGACGGCCTGGCGGGCTGGTCCTTCGCCCACTGCCTGCCCTACTTCAAGCGGATGGAAACCTACGACAAGGGCGCCAACACCTATCGCGGCGGCGATGGGCCGATCGCGATCACCACGTTGAAAGGCGATTTGCCGGTCTTCGAGGCGTTTCTTGAGGCCGGCCAGCAGGCGGGCCATCCGCTCAATCCCGATTACAATGCCTACCGTCAGGAAGGCGTCCATATCTACCAGGCAAACATCGACAGGGGCGTGCGGGCAAGCGGCGGCAGGGCCTATCTCAGGCCCGCGCTGCGCAAGGGCAATGTCGACCTCAAGCTGAACGCGCTGGTGCACCGGATCGACTTCGACGGCAAGCGCGCGGTCGGCGTGACCTATGAGGTTGACGGCGCGACCCAGACCGTCGAGGCCGGACGCGAGGTGGTGCTGTGCGGTGGCGCCTTCAACTCGCCGCAGCTTCTGCTCTTGTCGGGCGTCGGCCCCTCCGAGGAACTGCGCGCACTTGGCATCAAGCCGGTTGCGGATGTGCGGGGCGTGGGGAAGGGCCTCGTTGACCATGTCGCCGTTTCGGTGCGCTACAGGGCGTCGCGCCCGGGCGTTTCCCCCGCCATGGACCTGAACATGTTCAAGATGGGTCTGATCGGGGCGCGGTGGCTGTTTCTGCGCTCCGGCCTCGGCGTGACCAATCTTTGGGAAGTCGGCACATTCTTCAGGAGCAGCGCGGCCGCCGACTATGCCAACATCCAGCACGAGTTTCTGCCGATGCTCGGCGAACTGATGCATGGCAAGGTCAATATCGAAGAAGGGTTCCAGTATCAGACTTGCCTGATGCGGCCGAAGAGCCGGGGCGCTGTCACCTTGAAATCGACCGACCCGCGCTCCCATCCGTCCATCGTTTCCAACTACCTCGCCCATCCGCAGGACCAGCGGGATCTGATCGACGGCGTGCGCCACACCGACGAGATCATCCAGCAACGCGCCTGGGACGACATGCGCGGGCAAGCCCTGACGCCGGGGCTGAGGACGATGCCCGACGCCGAAGTGCTTGCCTGGCTGAAGGAGAATCTCGGCACGCAATACCATCCTTGCTCGACATGCCGGATGGGCGTCGACGACATGTCGGTCGTCGATGCCGACGGCAAGGTGCATGAGACCGAGGGGCTGCGTGTCATCGATGCGTCGGTCATGCCGCGCATCACCAGCGGCAATTTGCACTGCCCGACCATGATGATTGCGGAAAAGCTTGTCGACCGTGTGCGCGGGCGCGCACCGCTGCCGCCACAGATTGTTGATTATGCGGATCGGCATTGATGCATGTCGCCCAAAAGTGTGCAGCGGTTTTGGGATCACGACATGCATGACAAAGGCTTACCAAAGGATCTCGATTGGAAGGCTGGATTGGATCGGAATGAAATATTGGATACGATCGCCCGATAAATAGAGCGATTCTGGAAATGCCTGCCATGTCGACTTCGCCCAAGCCTCTGTTGCAGCGCCAGACCGTCACCGCGATGGTCGCGGAATACATCGCCGCCAAGATCATCGGTGGCGATTATCCGGGCGGCCACCAGATCCGCCAGGAGGCGATAGCGGCCGAGCTGGGTGTCAGCCGCATCCCCGTGCGCGAGGCGCTTCTGCAATTGGAAGCGGAAGGTTTGGTCGTCATCAGGACGCATCGCGGCGCGGTCGTCTCCGATCTGTCGGCCGATGATGCGATCGACCTTTTCGATGCGCGGCTTCTGCTCGAGCCCTTCATCGTCAAGAAGGCGATCGCGCGCATGTCCAGCCAGGACATCGCCAATGCCGAGCAGGCGCTTCATGATTACGAGGCTGCCATCGCCAGGGGCGATCCGAAGGAGCTCAGCCGTCTCAACTGGGCCTTTCACACGGCGCTGCTCGAGCCCTCCATGCGGCCGCGTTCGATGGCGGTGCTGCAAACGCTCTACAGTTCGGCGGATCGCTATCTGCGCCTGCAGATCGAACCGCTGAAGGCCCAGACCAAGGCGTTGCAGGAGCATCGCGACATCTTCGAGGCCTATCGCCTGCGTGACGCGGTCGAAACGTCGAGGCTGCTCAAGAAGCATGTCGCCGACGCCGCCGAAGAGATCGTCAGCCAGCTCAAGCGGGGCGAGGCAGCCGGCTGATCCTGTTCCGGATTTTCGATCCCGACCCGTTCACAGTTCCCTATTCACCGTAGAGAGTGCTGCCGCTTTGGCGGTCGAAGACATAGATGTCCTGCGGGTCGACAAAGAGGGGAAGTTCGATTCCTCGTCGCAACGAACCATCGGGCGGTACGCGCGCGACCGCCTTTGTGCCCGCGACGGTGAAGTGAACGAGCGTATCCATTCCAAGAGGTTCGACGAGTTCCGCGGTGGCGCTGATCCTGTTTCCGGATCGGCCGTCTTTTGGGCCAGGCGAAAGATGCTCGGGCCGGATGCCGAGGTCGACAACCTGTCCCGTCACATCGGCGAACCTGGAGACGTCGCTCGGCAATTCGAGGCGCGTACCATTGGACAGGACGCCGCTGAACTGATTTTCGTTTCGTTCGAGCGTCGCGCTTAGGAAATTCATGCCCGGCGATCCGATGAACCCGGCCACGAACTTGGTCGCGGGCCTCAGATATAGCTCCTGAGGCGGCGCGATCTGCTCGATCCTGCCGGCATTCATCACGACGACCCTGTCGGCAAGCGTCATCGCCTCGATCTGATCATGCGTGACATAGACGGTTGTGGTCGGCACCGCTTCGTGGATCTGCTTGATCTCGGCGCGCATCTGGACGCGGAGTTTGGCGTCGAGGTTCGAAAGCGGTTCGTCGAAAAGAAAGACCGCCGGATTCCTGATCATCGCGCGCCCCATGGCAACGCGTTGGCGCTGTCCGCCGGAGAGTTGCCTTGGTTTGCGTTTGAGCAGGTGTTCGATATCCAGGATCCGCGCGGTCTCGGCCAGCCGCGTCCGAATTTCGCTACGCGGCGTCTTCTTCAAACGCAACCCGAACGTGATGTTGTCCTCGACCGAGAGATGCGGGTAGAGCGCGTAATTCTGGAAAACCATGGCGATGTCGCGTTCTCCCGGCAACAGCTCGTTGACACGCCGCTCGCCGATCTTGATCTCGCCGTCCGTTATCGTCTCCAGCCCCGCGATCATGCGCAGCGTGGTGGACTTTCCGCAGCCGGAAGGGCCGACCAGGACTACGAATTCGTGATCCTTGATCGAGAGATCGATCCCGTGAACGGTTTGAACGCCTCCATAGGCTTTCACGACTTTGTTCAGCTCGATGGCGGCCATCGGACCCTCCGGCGCTGGATCTCAGGGCTATCTATCGCGGACGAGGACGTTGTCGCTCGCGAGCCAGAACGGCGCGAAATAAAGCGGTGTCGAGGAAAGCGGCAGGATGTCCGGCCGCAGCTCCACGCCGAGCTTGTCTTTCATGAAGTCGCGACGCGCCGCCATGCGTTTGAAAACCGCCGGATGTTTGGTCTCCAGCTCGGCCCGAAGCGCTTCATCGGCAAGGGCGACCGCGTCCTCGCAGTTCAAGGCCCAGCCATCGGCGATCGGCGTCGGGATGATATCGACCTGGAAAAGCATGCCCGAGCGGATACGATCCCCGGATCCTGGCCGGATCGGGCTGTGCGTCCATTCCTCGTAACCGCCGAGATGGCCCGGGTTGAGCGCCGGCTTCAGCTTCGCTTTCGCCAGCGTCGATGTTACGGCCTCATGGATGGCGCCGCCCTCGACACCGAGCGCCGCCGTCTCGTACCAGGAGATCAAGCCCTGGAAGTAGCCTTTGGCGATTGCGAGAAATTCGTCATTGGCACGATCGAGGAGGCCTGCCCGCGAGGAAAGACCGCCCCAGTGTCCGATCGCGGTCGTCACGCCATCGCCCCGCCCAAGCTTGCGGCCCGTTGCGCTCCGCAGGCCGATCACCGGCTCGCCCTTGCTGGCTGATGCGAACATGGTGTGGACGTTCAGTGGGTCTCCGGCATAACCCATGCGCGAAACGGCGTCGAACTCGCTGTCGCCCTCCCGCACCCCCGAAACAATCCGCCACATTGCCGACGAGCTGCGCGATGCAGCCCACTCGAACGCCGCGATCTGATCGGCATCGATGGTGACGGCGATGCCGTTTTCAGGATGCATCAGAACATGCGTCGCGTCCCGCAATCCGCCGGAAGCGCCGACCGCCCGCTGGAATGCCTGCACGTAGACTGCCGGAACGAAATAGGCGGTTTCGACAGCGTCGTCCTCGAATGGTTCGAGATATTTCCAGCCCGCCAGCCCCACGGTGTCGCCTGCCTTTATTCCAGCATCGCCGAGACGGTCGGAGAAGCGAGGGAAGCGAGAGCGATCCTGCGCCATGAGGCTCAATGTCTGGGCCAGAAGCACGCTCATCCCGGGCAGGCGCGCCAGCGGCGCGTAGCTCTCGCACTCGTTGCCCGTGACAAGCACGCGCTTGTTGTTTGGCCCAAGCAGGAGGAAGGCTTCCTCGAAGCGCGGCTCGAAACCGCTCAGGAAAGCGATGTTGCCGAAATGCTCCCGGTCCGCATAGATCGCCAGCCAGTCGCATCCTGCCTTGTCGTAAGCAGCGCGGGCGCGCGCATCGTATGTCTCAACGGGAATGTCCGGCTTTTCGCCGGGGGAACCGAAGTCCGGCAACCGAACGGATGTGAGGGAAATGGTCATTGGGGGTCCTTTTGTTCGTGTCGGTGCAAGAGCAGAAGATCGACTGCGAGGAAAATCAATCGCCGTAAATCCGGGCCTGCGCGTCCCATGCAAAATCCTTGTCGAGAGGGTAGGTTGGACGCGGCAAGACGTTCCATTGGAGCCGCGTCATGTCCAATTGCGAGGTGCCGTCGCTCAGCAAGAGGATATGCCGGGCTGAGATGTCCTCGAGTTGCGGGTGGAGATAGCCGAGCTTGACGACATACGCCTTGTGCATGGTCGGATCGATGTCCATTGCCAGGAAATGGTGCGGCGTGGTTATGCCAATGGCATTGGCGTGGAATGTTGCAATCACATTGCCGCTGCGAACCTTCGCCCACGCGCCTTCCCTTGACCGGTATGGCTGGAACCCCGGCAGCACCAGTTCTTCTCCGCATGCCTCGACGAGCACGTTTACGCGATATGCCGTCTTCGGGCGGGAAAGGTGCTCGCTTCCCAGTTCGATCTCGACAGTCGAGCCGACCCCGGCCTGGACGAGCCTGCCCACGGTTTCGGGAGCCGTAATGCCGGCGATGACAATATCGCGGATCTCCTCGTCTTCCAGCGCTGCCTGCAATACAAGGGTCAGGTCTCCAGCCGCGCCCGCCGTCGTGTTGTCTCCGGAATCGGATACGAAAACGGGACGCTCCGCGCATTCGACCGCGAGCCGCAGCCCGTGGCGAACCTCCGCGGTCTCCATCTTGAGATTGAAATCGGCGCGTCTGGCCCATATCGCCTGCGCCAACCGTGTCGCCTGCGCACGCGCGACCTCGGCGTCGCCATCGCTTACCGCAATCGCCGACACGGCGGTCCACGGCCTGTCGTTCCACGCGAACCCGACAAGAATGTTTGCTTCCATCATGCCCGGCACGCTGTCGTATTCCGGCAGCGCGCCGTAAAGGCTTTTCGCTGGTTCCAGCGCCGTGACCGCGGTTTCGCCAGGGACGAGGATCGGCAGGCTGACGACGGACTTCTTGGGCGTGATGCCGGTTCGAATGACCCGGATGAGCTGGTCTGCCGTCCGGTACCCCGTCTGCCTGTCGTCACGGTGTGGCGCGGTGCGCAGGACGCTGATGACCGTTGCTGCGTCGAGAAGGTCGGGAGTCATGTCGCCATGCAGATCGAGCGACAGTCCGATCGGCACATCCGGCCCAAGCGCATTCCTGATGGCACGGATGAAATCGGTGTCCGCGTCGACGTCCAGCCCCTGGACTTCCAACGCGCCATGATTGGCAATCAGCATTCCATCGAACGGACCGTGTTCGCCGATGAGCGCGAGCGTCTTGTCCTTGACCTCTCGATATGCCGACAATTCGAGCGGGCCGCCGGGCAGTGCAGTGGCCCAGTACAACGGGACCGCCTCGACGTCGCCATCCTCCGCCATGCGCGCCAGCATGCCTCGGACCATCCAGACATCGCCTTCGGACATCTCCTTGCCGGTGTAGTGTTGTATCGCGTCCCATGTGGTCGGGACCGGGGAAGCGAGCATGATCTCGATGGAGAGGCCGACAATAGCTATGCGCATTCTCTGACTTTCGAACTGACCTGAGCTGAATTCACGGAAGTACGTGAGGGGAATCGAGACCGGTGACACCATCGAGCGCGAGCGCGACGCCGCCAAGAAACGGGCTGACGGTCGACAATTGCGAGAAAATGACCTTGGTCTGAACCGACATCGAAGGATGCGCCAGTCGTTGCAGGGCCCGTTCGACCGCGGGCCGCAGGTAAGGCTCGGCGCTCGCCATATCGCCGCCGAGGCATACCAGCGGCGGATTGAAGATGTTCCCGAGACTGGAAATCGCCGAACCGAGGACGGCGCCGGCATTATCGAGCACGCCGACAACCACCTCGTCTTTGGCGTCGGCGCGATCGATAATGTCCTTGAACGAGGAGGGCCGATTGCCGGTCAGCCTGCCGATCTCCTCTGCCAGCCCGGGCTCGGAAAGGTAAGGTGAGAGGCAACCCGAGGCGCCGCACGAACAATAGCGGCCCTGCGGGACAACCTTGATGTGTCCGAGTTCTCCGGCCAGTCCGCTGGCGCCGCGGTAAATGTCGCCGTCCAGGAACAGGGCGCCGCCGACACCCGAGCCCGAGAACAGGTAGATGAAATCCTTGATGTCGATGCATTCGCCGAACATGTATTCCGCCATTGCGGCGGCCTTGCCGTCATTGCCGGCGAAGACGGGCGCATCGAGGGCCTCGGAGAACATGTCCACCACCGGGACCCCGCGCCATCCAAGGACGGGTGCGTGAAGCAGTACGCCTTCGTCGGTAAGGAGGCCCGGAAGCGAGATGCCGACACCGAGCGTATCGCCGGCGCGGCCGCATTCACCGACGATTTCCTTGACTCCCCGGGCGACGAGATCGGCGACCCCGTCAAGGTTCCCGTCGAAGGCCTGGGCCCTGGAGCACAGGGGGATTCCGTCGAGCGCGGCAGCGACATAGCCGATCGTGTCGGCCTCGATCTGGACGCCGACGATCAGGCCGCTTTCAGGAGAGATGGTAAGACCTTCCATAGGGCGGCCAGGTCTGTTGCTGGTCGCTACCGGATTGCGCTCGACCAGACCCAACTCACTGAATTGATTGATAATTGAGGAAACGACCGACTTGTCGATGCCCGTCCTTGCGACGATGTCGCGCTGCGAGACGTTGGGCTCGATGCGGATCCTGTGAAAGATCGCATTGGCATTGAAATGCCTGATGTACGACTTGCTCAAGCCTCGCTCCGATATTTTTCTTGTTATGAGAATAATTGATACGAGGAGATCAGCGGTATTGTCAATCGCCGGGTAGTTCCGGATTCGCAGCTGTCGAAAAAAACAATATGAAACAACGTGTTATGGAAAACCGTCGGGCAATCGAATTCGACGAGGCGGATATTTTTACGCGCAATCTGTTGACGTTTGTCGATTTTTGGAGGTAGGTTTTTCTTGTTTGCAGAATATATGCCGGGGACACCCAACGCCCGGCTCAACAGAGGGTAGAACAATGCGTAACTTGAAATGGTTTGGCGTGGCGCTTGGCGTGCTCGCCGGCGCATCAGCGGCCAGGGCCGACGGTCCGAAGGAGCTTTGGCATTATTATGCGGCCGGGTCTGAAAAGGCCGGTATCGAAGCCCTGATCGCTTTCGCCAACAAACAGAATCCCGACAACCAGATCGTCGGCAAGGTGATCCCGGGCAACGCGGTTGAAATGCGTCGCCAATTGCAGACCGCGTTCATGGGAAACACGCCACCGGCCGCATATCAGAGTTCGATGGCGTTCGAGCTCAAGACCTTCGTCGACAGCGGCAAGCTCCATGACCTTTCGGAGACCTGGGCGAAAATCAAGGGCGACGAGATCTTTCCGGAGGGGGTGCAGCGCGTCGTCAAGGTCGACGGCAAGCCCTACGGCATTCCCTATGATTTGTCGCTGATCAACAACATCTTCTACAGCAAGGCGATCTTCGAAAAGGCCGGGCTTCAGCCTCCCAGGGACTATGAGGGCCTTGTGGCCGTTTGCGACAAGCTGCGTGCTGCCGGCGTCGAGCCTCTGGGCAATGCCGGCGGTCCGTTCTGGAGCCTCTACAATTTCTACGCGCCGCTCGTCTCCACCGTCGGCACCGAGGGCTACTACAAGATCGCGAGCGGCGAACTCGGCTTCGATACCCCGGAATTCCGCAAGGCCCTCGAGCTTTATCGGGATACCATGGTCAAATGCTACGCCAAGAACTGGAGCGGCAAGACCTGGACCCAGACAGCCGACGATGTCGTCAACGGCAATACCGGGATGTTCATGATGGGCGCCTGGGCGGCCGCCTATTTCAAACAGGCGGGTTTCGCACCCGTTGAGAAGTTTGACGTGTTTCCAGCACCGGGCACGGAGGGCAAGGCCATCTTCCAGATGGATGCCTTTGCCGTGCCGGAAGGCCCGGCCGATACGCTCGAAACAGCCGAGAAATTCGTCATCTCCGCGGCGTCGGCCGAAGGCCAGGCGACCTTTGCGGTCCCGAAAGGCTCGCTCGCACCAAACGTGACCGTCGATCCGTCGATCTATGATGCCGTCGGCGCCAAATTCGCCAGGCAGCTGGCGGATGCGTCGAAGGCCAACGCGGTGCTGCCGAACCTGTTCTTCCTGCTGCCGACGAAGGTCGGCACCGAGCTCGGCGTCCAGCTCGAGAAATTCGCGATCGACCCTTCCGATTCGAACGAAAGCGAGTTGATCTCGACGCTTGAGAGCCTCCGCCAGGAAGCCCAGGCGGAGGGCGCCTACCTGAAGTGGTGATCCCGAGGCCGGGCCGACGGATGTCGGCCCGGCTACCTCCTTGACCGAGCGACCGAAGGCATCAGCTCACAAGAGACAATTCGACATGCCCAACTTCCAACTCATGCGCCGGAAGTTTCAGACCGCAGGGATGACGCACGCAATCTTTCTGTCGCTTCCCATAACCCTCTTTGCGGTCTTCTATGTCTATCCCATCGTCTCCACATTCAATCTGTCGCTTCACAGTTGGGATGGCTTCTCGCCCACGCCGAAATATGTCGGACTGCGGAACTACGTCGTGCTGCTTCATCAGTCGCGCTTCTACCACGCTGTCCTGAACAACATTTCCTGGCTCGTCTTCCTGCTGCTTGGACCGACAAGCCTCGGCCTGCTCCTGGCGGCCTTGCTCGACAGAGGGATGAAAGGCGAGTCGGTTTTCCGGGTCCTCTTCTTCCTGCCCTTCACCATCCCGGCCGTTGCCGTGGCCGCGATCTGGCGCTGGATGTATGAGCCGACCAGCGGTCTGCTGACGACGATCCTCCAGTCGGTCGGGCTGGGCGGCCTGGCCCAGAACTGGCTGGGCGACCCGTCGATCGTCAATTTCGCGCTCATGGGGTCGATGCTGTGGTGGACGACCGGTTTCGCCTTCCTGGTGTTCTTCGCGGGCCTTCGCAATATCCCGGTGGAGTACATAGAAGCTGCGAGGATCGAAGGGGCGACGCCTTGGCAGGTGTTCTGGAAGGTCAGCTTCCCGCTTCTGTGGCCCTCGACGATCGTCGTCCTCGGCATGGCGGCGGTCGACGCGATGCGCTTGTTCGACATCGTCTGGGCGATGACCAATGGCGGCCCTGCATACGCATCCGAGGTGCTCGCCACGCAGATGTACGATACTGCCTTCGGCAGGTTCGAAATGGGCCGCGCAAGTGCGATCTCGGTCTACCTGCTCGTGATCGCCGGCCTCATCATCATGCCTTACATCCACCAACTGGCAAAACGCGTCCAGGACGCCGAGGCGGAATAGGATGAACACAGCGGTTGCCAGGCGCACGGCGCTACCCTTTTCGATCCTGGTGGTGGCAGCGGTGATATTTGCCGCGCCCCTGGTCGTCGCGTTCCTGACGTCGCTCAAATCGCCATCCGAAATAACGCGGGTGATCGCGTTGCCGAACGAGCTCTACTTCCAGAACTACGCCATCGCTTACGATCGGATGGGGCGAAGCTTCCTGAACTCGATTGCGATCACGGTGCCATCGGTGATCTTCTCGCTGCTGGTCGGCGCGATCTCCGGCTATCCGCTTGCCTATATGCGCGGAGCCGGGGGACGCGTGGTCTATTTCTTCCTGCTGACGGGCATGCTCGTGCCGTTCCAGATCGTCCAGATTCCCCTGTTCTTTCTGATCAAGTCGCTCGGCCTTTACGACAGCATTCCCGGCATGTGGCTGGTGCACACCGCCTACAGCGTTCCCTTCTGCACTTTTTTCATGCGCAATTTCTTCGCCTCGGTGCCGAGGTCGATGTATGAAGCGGCGCTGATCGACGGTTGCACTCCGGTAGGTTATTTCTGGCGGCTTCTGCTTCCGGCATCGGGATCTGGTCTCGCCGCGCTTGCGATCATCCAGAGCCGCGCCATCTGGAACGACCTGCTCTTCGCCATCACCCTGACGACGAGTGACAAAGCGACGCCTGTCACGGCGACGATAGCCGGCTTCGCCAGCAGCCTGCAGGTCGAGTACGGTCCGCTGATGGCGGCCACGCTTATCTCACTTCTTCCGGTGATGGTCACCTATCTCCTCTTCCAAAAGGCATTCGTGCGCGGCCTGCTTGGCGGAGCCGGGAAATAATCCAGGTCGATCTGGATCCGGGCCGTCCGAAAGGACGGCGACACAATCCGAATTTCGGGCGCGCCATATTGGCGATCGGCTTTTTCGCACTCGCATGAAAACGTTGAGCGTCAGTCATTGCCATACCGGCGCTCGTAGCCTTGAGCGGGCCGGCGGCCAAGGCGGTCGATATCCCGATCCGCCATGAAATCTTCAAAAGGAAATCAAAGCCAGGCCCCAGCGGCAGGACGATTTCGTTTGACTCCGATGATTATTGTATCCAATATCCTGTAAAGCAAGGTTGTCGAAACTGCCATCAAAAAAAGGGGAACTCATCATGACGCGCAAAGCAGGAGACAATGCCAATTCGAGCTTGGTCACATCGGCGATCAGCAGGCGGGCCGCTCTCGCCGGAATGGCCGGCCTTGGAGCCGGGGCGTTCCTGTTGAGGCTGTCCTCGCTGCCGGCGCAGGCGGCTGCCGGGGGCGAACTCCAGGTCATGGCCTGGGAAGGTTATGACCTGACCAATGAGCTTGCAGACTGGCGCAAGACAAATGGCGTGACGGTGGAGGCCACGTCGATCGCCAATCAGGATGACGTGCAGGCAAAATTCGTCGCCGGCAACCCGCCGCCCATCGATCTGGCCGAATACAACCAGGCCTATGCGGATCTCTACATAAGGGAAATGAAGATCGTAACTCCGATCGATGTCTCGAAAGTGCCGAACTACAACGCCGACAATCTCTTCAGCCAGTTCTACGACCAGCCGACCTGGTTCGCCGAGGGGCAACATTGGGGATCGCCCTATATCTGGGGCTTCAACACCATCCTGTTCAATGCCGACAAGCTGGCCAAGCCGGCATCCTACGCCGACCTGCTCGATCCTTCGCTCAAGGGCAAGATCGCCATCATGGACGACACTGTGAGTTCCTGGCCGGTCGCCGCGCGCGTCGCCGGCCTTGGCGAGAAATATCCGCTGCTGACCAAGGACGAACTTGGCAAGGCTTTCGCGGAATTTTCCAAATACCGCGATCAGGCCCGCGTCATCGCCCTCAACCAGGGCGAGCTTGTCAACCTCATGGTTTCCGGCGAGGTCGTTGCGGCACTTTGCGCCGATCCCTCGATCATCACGCAGACCGACCAGCAGAACATGAAGATCGAGATGGCCATGCCGAAGGAAGGCCCGGTCCTGTGGGTGGATGCCTGGTTCATCCCGATTTCGGCGGACAATGTCGAGGCGGCTCATGCCTTCATCAACCAGTCGCTTGACCCAGCGGTGCAGGCCAAGGTCGCCATGGCCGTGGTTCAGGCGCCGGTTTCCAAAAAGGCAGTCGCACTGCTTGACGAGAAGTCGCGCAACCGCATCGACTACAATGCCATCGACAGCATCTTCGCCGCCGGCCTGCCCGGCATTCCGCCGCGGGCATCCGACACCCATGCCACCTATGACGACTGGATCGCGGCGTGGCAGGAATTCAAGGCAGGGATGTAGACTTCCCCGGTGTCAACAGGCTGAAATGAGACACGGCTATAGGCGTGATCGCCGATAGCGGGTCTTTGCGTGGGATAGGTCGTTCATGAAGGCACCAAGCATCAGGATGGGCGGCCTGCTGGCCGCGCCGGCCGTTCTGTACATGGTCATGTTTTTCGTCGTGCCGAGCCTGATCCTGTTCGTCTACAGTTTCTGGACGGCGGCTTCGTACAGGATCGTGCCGGACTTCGTGTTTTCAAACTATCTGAATTCGCTGATGTCGCCATTGTTCTGGACGGTGACGATCAACGCCATCCTGATCGGGCTGGTCACGGCATCGATCACGCTGGTGCTGGCGATCCCGGTCGGCTACTACCTCGTCTATGTCAGCCGCTCGCAGGTCATCCTCTACCTTATCCTGATCACCTGGTTCTCCAGCTACCTTGTCCGCATCTATGCCTGGCGCACCTTGCTTGGCACCAGCGGCGTCCTCAACACTATTCTCATCCAGGCCGGCATCGTCGATACGCCGGTAGACGTGTTCCTGTTCAGCCGCTTTGCGGTCGCCATCACGCTGATCCACATCTACCTGCCGTTCTGCATCCTTCTGGTGGTGTCCTCGCTCAGCGAGATCAAGAAGGATCTTATCGATGCCGCGCGCGACCTTGGCGCCTCTCCGCTTGGCGCCTTCTTCCGCGTCATCGCGCCCAACGCGGCCAGTGGCCTGGTCGGCGCCTTCATGCTGACCTTCGTCATGGTTGCGGGTGACTATGTCACGCCGCAGATGTTGGGCGGCTCGTCGGGCCAGACGACGGGACTGCTGATCGCCGATCAGTTCCGCAAGACCGGCAACTGGCCGCTGGGTGCCGCCCAGGCCTTCCTGATGTTCCTGGTGTCGATCGTCATCTACCTCTCGGTGATGGGGCTTGGGCGCGCAACGGGCCTGGTCGTGAAGCGCAGGCCGGCCAGAAAAGCGGGGGGCTGACGCGTGCTGCTCAAACTGGTGGTCTGGTCGATCCTGGCGTTCCTGTTGATGCCCCTGGTGATCATCGTTCTGTTCTCTTTCCATGCGAGCCCTTCGCTGTCGTTTCCTTTTGCCGGCTTCAGTCTGCGCTGGTACGCCGAAGTGCTCGGCAATGCCCAGCTCGGTTCGGCCCTGGTCAAGAGCCTCACCGTCGCCGGTTTCACCGCCTTGATCACGCTGGTCCTCGGAGCGGCGGCTTCTCTCGCCTGGCTTCGCCTGGGGCACCGCGGCCGCGCCTTGCTGGAGGTGCTGTGCCTGACGCCGATCGCACTACCCGGCCTCTTCGTCGGCGTCTCGCTTCTGGTGCTGTTCGCGCAGGCCCGCGTCCAGCTCTCGACGGTAACCATCGTCATCTCGCATGTGGTGCTGGCACTGCCCATTCTGATCGTGGCGATGCGCGCCAGGCTTGCTTTGTTCGATCCATCGCTGGAGGAGGCATCGCGCGACCTCGGCGCCAGTCAGATGCAGACCTTCGGCAAGGTGACGCTGCCTCTGATCGCGCCGACTTTGATCGCCTCGGCCATATTGGCGTTTGCCGTGTCTTTCGACGAATTCGTCGTGACCTCCTTCGTCGCCGGCACCGAGACGACATTGCCCATGTATATCTGGTCGATGATGCGCCGCACCGTGACGCCGCTCATCAACGCCATTTCCACTCTCGCTCTGGTGTTCTCCATCGTCATCCTCGTCGCCGCCTGGCTCATCGGCCATCTGCGCAGAAGATCGGCCGTCGCCGGCCGCACCGTGTCATAAGGATCGACAGGCATGACAATCCGCCCGCCCGTGATCGAGATCACCGCGGCCCAGAAAATGTTCGGCTCCTTCCAGGCGCTGAGCGACATCAACCTGTCCATCGAACAGGGCGAGATCGTAACCTTGCTCGGACCCAGCGGTTGCGGCAAGACAACCCTGATGCGGCTCATAGCCGGTTTCGAGGCGGTGACCGCCGGTTCCATCAAGATCGATGGCCGGGATTGTGCCGGCCAACCACCCGAGCGGCGGCCGGTGAACATGGTCTTCCAGCGCTATGCGCTTTTCCCGCATCTCGACGTTTTCGAGAACGTCGCCTTCGGCCTCAAGGTCAAGGGCACGCCCAAGGCGGAAATTCGCGAGCGCGTCCAGCGCATGCTGCACATCGTTCAGCTCGACAGCTTCGCCAACCGCTATATCAACGAGTTAAGCGGCGGCCAGAGCCAGCGCGTGGCGCTCGCCCGGGCGCTGGTCAATGGCCCGAAAGTCCTGCTGCTCGACGAGCCGCTTGCCGCGCTCGATCTGAAGATCCGCCAGCACATGCTGGTCGAGATGAAGCGCATTCATGCCGAGACCGGCGCCACCTTCGTCTACGTCACGCACGACCAGGACGAGGCGATGATCCTCTCGGATCGCGTCGTCCTCATGGAGAAGGGCCGCATCGTGCAAATCGACCGGCCCGAAACCATGTACGCGGCGCCGAAATCGCTGTTCGCCGCCAAATTCCTTGGCGAGACCAATTTGTTCGAGGCGGCAATGGCAGGCGACGATGCCTCCGGTATGACGGCCGTCACCGGATCGGGACTCCGCTTTCACAGCTCCATCGTCCCAGCCGGCGAATTGCGCGGCAAGGTGATCGTCTCAATTCGACCGGAATCCTTCCGCTTCAACCGGGACAATGACACCACGCAATCGGCGATCGGGCAGGTCGAGGATGTCATCTTCATAGGCAGCAGGTCGTTCTACACCATCCGTCTCGCTGACGGTGTCCGCGTTCGTGTCCAGGTCCA
The DNA here is from genome assembly GCF_002529485.1 of Mesorhizobium sanjuanii. Lineage (NCBI taxonomy): Bacteria > Pseudomonadati > Pseudomonadota > Alphaproteobacteria > Hyphomicrobiales > Phyllobacteriaceae > Mesorhizobium > Mesorhizobium sanjuanii. The sequence continues at coordinate 36,932 of NZ_NWQG01000049.1, read as the reverse complement.
GCGCAGCACGCGCACAAGCCTGCCGAAACCGGGTGAGAATACGGAAGTTTTCTGGGACTCCGACAACGTCGTCATCCTTCCGCAATCCTGAACGCCGTCAGCGTTCCAGGCAGATGGCGACGCCCAGCCCGCCGCCGATGCAGAGCGAGGCGAGGCCGCGCTTTGCGCCGCGCTTGACCATTTCATGCAGCAGCGTAACGACGATCCGGCAGCCGGAGCCGGCCAGCGGGTGGCCGAGCGCGATCGCGCCGCCATTGACGTTGATCAGGCCGCCGTCCCAGCCCATCTCGCGATCGACCGCAATGGCCTGCGCGGCAAAGGCCTCGTTGATTTCGAGCAGATCGAGGTCCGATGCCGTCCAGCCGGCCTTGTCCAGCGCCTTGCGCGAGGCCGCCACCGGCCCTAGCCCCATCTCCATCGGCTCGACGCCGGCCGACGCGTAGGCGGCAATACGCGCCAGCGGCGTCAGGCCGAGCTCGTTCATGCGCTTTTCCGAGACCACCATCACCGCCGCGGCGCCATCGTTGAGCCCGGACGAATTGCCGGCCGTGATGGTGCCGTCCGTGTCGAAAACCGGCCGCAAACGGGACAGGGTGTCCAGCGTCGAGTTGGGATTGGGATGCTCGTCGGTTGCGACGACAAAGTCCTCGCGCTTCTCCGTGACAGTGACAGGCACGACCTCGCCGGCGAAGCGCCCTGCGGCGATCGCTTTGGCCGCTTTTTCCTGTGAGGCCAGCGCGAAGCGGTCCTGCTCGTCGCGTGTGATCTGATAGCGCCGCGCCAGGCCTTCCGCCGTCACCCCCATATGTACCTGGTTGGGTGCATCCCACAGGCCGTCGACGATCATCGAATCCTTGATCTCGTGGTCGCCCATCCTAACGCCGCGGCGCGCGCCGTAGATCAGATGCGGCGCCTCCGTCATGGAGTCCTGGCCGCCGGCAATGACGATGTCGGCATCGCCGCAGCGTATCGCCTGGGCGGCGAGATGGATCGACTTCTGGCCGGCGCCGCAGACCTTGTTCACGGTCATCGCTGGCACGCCGACCGGAATGCCGGCCTTCAGCGCCGCCTGCCGGGCCGGGTTCTGGCCGGCGCCACCGGTCAGCACCTGGCCCATGATGATTTCAGAGATCGCATCGCCGTCGATCCCGGTCTCTTCGAGCAGCGAGCCGATCACCGCTGCGCCGAGGTCGGCGGCGGGGATCCCGGCGAAGGCGCCGTTGAGCTTGCCGATCGGCGTGCGTCTGGCGGCTACGATGAACACGTCCTGCATGTGATTTGTCACTCCTGGGCGAAGACGGACAGCACCCGCTTCGGCTTCTTGACATTCTGGTTATAACCAATATTCTAGCTGGTGTCGGGCGCAACGCCAAGAGCGAAACGCCAAACGAATTTCCGGGAGGAATTGATGACATCCAGCGTGCTCTGGACGCCGGCTTCGGCCGCGTTCAAGAACTCCGGCCTTGCGCGTTTCGCCGCTGAAAACGGCTTCGACCCGCATGACTACGAGACGCTGCATCGCTGGTCGATTGGCGAGAAGGGCGCCTTCTGGCGCGCCGTCTGGGAGTTTGCCGGTGTCATCGGCGAGCCGGGCGCGATTGCGTTCCGCGCCGATCCGTCCGCCCCGATGACCGGCAGTGCCTTCTTTCCCGAGGCCAGCCTCAACCTCGCCGAGAACCTGCTGCGCGGCGATGACGACGCACTTGCCATCGTAGAGGCCGACGAAACCGGACATTTCCGCAACTACAGCCGCGGCGAATTGCGGAACATGGTCGCCCGCACCGCGCATGGCTTGAAGGCAGCCGGCGTCGGGCGCGGCGACCGCGTCGGCGGCATCCTGCCCAACCGCATGGAGGCGCTGGCGGCGCTGCTCGCCACGCTGTCCATCGGCGCGGTGTGGTCGTCCTGCTCGCCGGATTTCGGTGTCTCGGCCATCCTCGACCGGCTCGGCCAGATCGAGCCGAAGGTGCTGTTCGCCACGCCGCGCTACCGCTATGGCGGCAAGGATCACGATACTGCCGGCCGGCTTGGCGAGATCGCCGCCGGCATGCCCGGCCTGACAACGCTGGTGATCTGCGGCGATCAAGCTACGGTGCAGGCCCCGGCCGGCGTTTCCTGCATCGGCTTCGAGTCCTTCGGCAGGGAAGGCGACCTCGCCTTCGAACGGGTGCCGTTCTCGCACCCGGCCTACATCCTCTACACCTCGGGCACGACAGGCGCCCCCAAAGCCATCGTGCATTCCACCGGCGGTGTCCTGCTCCAGCACGTCAAGGAACATCTGCTGCATGGCGATGTCAGGCCGGGCGACGTCATGAGCTGGTACACCAACACCGCCTGGATGATGTATCACTGGCTGATCTCCGGCCTCGCCTGCAATGCCACGGTCGTGCTCTATGACGGCGCGCCGATCCTGAAGTCGCCAGGCGGTCTCGACCCGAGCCCGCTCTGGCGCGTCTCCGAAAGGGCCGGCGTCACCCATTTCGGCATCAGCCCGAAATATCTGGCTACGCTCGCCGACGAACACTACGCGCCAGGCACCAGGCACGATCTGTCGGCATTGCGTTCGCTGCTGTCGGCCGGCGCGCCGGTATCATCAGGCCAGTTCGACTGGGTCTATGAGAACGTCAAGCGCGACATGATCTTCGCTTCGATCTCGGGCGGCACAGAGATCATCGGCTGCTTCCTGCTCGGCTCGCCTTTGCATCCGGTGCGGCGGGGCCATCTGACGGTCAAGGGGCTCGGCCTGGCGGTCGCGGTGATGGACGAGCGCAACGCGCCGGTCATAGCCACCCAGGGCGACCTCGTCTGCACCGAGCCGTTCCCGTCGATGCCGCTGACCTTCTGGGGCGAGGGCGGCGACGAACGCTACCACGCCACCTATTTTGCCGCGCGCCGCGAAATCTGGACACATGGCGACATCGCCGAGATGACAGTGCATGGCTCGGCCATCGTCCATGGCCGCTCCGACACCACGCTCAAACCGGGCGGTGTCAGGATAGGCACCGCCGAGATCTATGCGGCCTGCGAGAAATTTGCGGAGATCGAGGACTGCCTGGTGTTCGGCGTGCCGATCACCGGCGACGAGGAAATCCTGCTCTGCCTGAAGCTGAAGGAAGGCAGCATCCTGACGGTGGAACTCGCCCAGCGCATCCGCAAGCATATTCGCGAGCAGGCCTCGCCGCGCCATGTGCCGCATCGCATCCATGCCGTCTCGGCCATTCCCTACACACTGAACGGCAAGCGGGTGGAGGGCGCCGCCCGCACGGTCATCGAGGGCAAGGCGGTGAAGAATCTGGGATCGCTGGCCAACCCGGAGTCGCTTGACGAATACCGGCTGCTCGACCGGAGCCAGGCGGCATGAGCGCGGCCAGATCACGCGGTGCCATCGCCGGCATCGGGGAGCTCAAGCCAACACGCCGCACCGAGGGGCGCACGACGCTGGAGATGATCGCCGAAGTCTCCAGGCTCGCCGTCCTTGATGCCGGGCTTGAACCCGGTCATATCGACGGCCTGCTGGTCGGGCCGCAGGTCGGCGAGACGCCGCAGCATGTGCCGGCGACGGTCGCCGAATATCTCGGCCTCAAGCCTGACATGGCCAATGTCGTCGATCTCGGCGGCGCCTCCGGCGCCGGCATGGTTTGGCGGGCGGCGGCGGCGATCGAGGCCGGCATGTGCGAGGCGGTGCTGTGCGTGCTGGCCAACACCCGCGAGGAGGTGCCGGCGCGCTCGCCCAACCGCAACCCGATCCGCGAATTCGACGTGCCGTTCGGCGCGTCGGGCGCCAATATTTCCTACGCGCTGCTGATGCAGGCGCATATGGCCGAATACGGCTCGACGCCGCAGGACTTCGCCGCGATCGCCGCCTGGGCGCGCCGCAACGCGCAGCTCAATCCCGATGCAATCTTCTACGGCAAGCCGGCCGATGTCGATGATGTGCTGGCCTCGCCGATGGTCGCCTCGCCCTTGCATCTCCTGGAGATCGTCATGCCGGTCGCCGGCGGCGAGGCGGTCGTCGTCGTCTCGGCTGAGCGGGCACGCAAGTTGGCAAAGCCAGCCGTGCATCTTTTGGGCGCCGGCGAGAAGGTGACGCACCGCGCGGTCTCGCAGGCGCCGAGCCTGACCTCCGGCCCGCTCAAGCCGGCAATGGCGCGCGCCTTCGCGCAGTCAGGCACGCGTGCCGACCAGATGAGCCTTTTGTCGCTCTACGATTGCTACACGATCATGGTGGCGGCGACGATCGAGGATGCCGGCCTCTGCACTCCGGGGCAGTTCGGCCAATGGGTACGCGACCACGATCTCGGTCCCTCCGGCGATGCACCATTGAATACGCATGGCGGCCAGCTCGGCTTCGGCCAGCCCGACCTTGCCGGCGGCATGACCCATGTCGTGGAAGCCGTGCGGCAACTGCGCGGCGAGGCGACAGGCCGGCAGATCGCCGACGCAAGGCTGGCGCTCGTCACCGGCAATGGCGCGACGATGAGCGAAGCGACCGCGCTCGTTCTGGGAGCCGGCCAATGAGCGTCGATCTCGATCTCCTGAAGACGCCAGGACCGACCATCACCGCGCTGACCGCGCCGTTCTGGCAGGCGGCGTCGCAGGGGCGGCTGGCGATCCAGTCCTGCGAGGCCTGCGGCAGGGCGGTGTTCTATCCCAGGCCGATCTGCCCACATTGCTGGAGCAATCGCCTCGCCTGGCGCGAGGCGTCGGGCCGCGGCCGGCTCAAATCCTTCTCGGTTGTGCACAAGCCCGGCCATCCCGGCTGGCTGCCGGCGGCTCCCTATGTCGTCGGCCTGGTCGAGCTCGAGGAAGGCCCAACCATGCTGAGCTTCATCGTGGCCGATGAAGCCGCCTGCGCCGTCGGGCAGCCGCTCGTGCTCGCGTCGACGCGGATCGGCGGCCGCCTGCTGCCCGCCTTCAAACCGTCGGCCGGTGCCGGCTCAACCAGACAACCCAACCATAGAGGGAACACGCTCATGAGCACAGAGACCAAGGACGGCTGGATCGGCGTCATCAAGGGTCGGCCGCAAGTCGGCGCCTTCGCCGAGCGTTCGCGGCGCACGCGGCTGGAGGACATCGAGGCGTTCACCGAAATGACCGGCGACCGCAATCCGCTGCACTACGACAAGGCGCTGGCCGAGGCCTCGGTCTTCGGCAAGCTCATCGTCCAGGGCGGCGTCACCTCGGGCATCCTCAACGCGCTGGTTGCGGAGGACCTCCCCGGTCCGGGCACGGTGTTCCTCGAAGTCGGCTGGAAATTCGTCAAGGCGGTCGGCGTCGACGAGATGATCACCGGCCGCGTCGAGATCAAGGAAGTGCGACAGGACAAGCCGATCTGCAAGATCGAGACGTCGGTACGCAACGAGGCCGGCGACATCTGCCTGACCGGAACCGCGACGGTGTTCACCGTGCCTTTGGCCAAGGCCTGAGTGACGTGGCGCTCTCGCGGGCCATTCCCGACGCAATGCACGGCGTCGACGATGCGCAGCGCTGGAGCGTCCTTGCCTTGCTTTGCCTCGCCGTGGTGCTGTCGCTGACCACCTGGTTCTCGGCAACCGCGATCACGCCCGAGCTGAAGGCGGCGTGGCACCTGTCCGGCGCCATCGAGGCCTGGCTGACCAATGGCGTGCAGGTCGGCTTCGTCGCCGGCGCATTGGCGTCGAGCCTGGCCAATTTGCCCGACATCGTCAGGCTGAACCGGCTGATGGCGCTCTCCGCCCTGCTTGCCGCAGCCGCCAATGCCTGCCTGCTGCTGCAGCCGGGGCCGGTCGGTCTGGTCTGCGCCCGCATCCTCACCGGAGTGGCGCTGGCCGGCGTCTATCCGCCGGCCCTGAAGCTTGTCTCGACATGGTTCGTGCGGGGCAGGGGCCTCGCGCTCGGCGCCGTCATCGGCGCGCTAACGCTGGGCTCGTCGCTGCCGCATCTGTTCCGCGCGCTGAGCGGTGCGCTCGACTGGCAATTGGTGGTCATCGCCGCGACTGTGGCGACTCTGATCGGCGCCGGCATCTTCTGGTTCTTCGCCGGCGAGGGGCCGTATCCCTTCGGCAAGGCGGTCTTCGATCCCCGTCAGATCGGCGCGGTCTTCCGCGACAGGCCGCTGGTCCTCGTCAATGTCGGCTATCTCGGCCATATGTGGGAGCTCTACGCCATGTGGGCCTGGCTGCTTGCCTATGCCCGCGCAGCGCTCGAAGCCCAGCAGGTTTCGCCGACCATGGCGTCGCTTCTGACATTCTGCGCAATCGCCGCCGGTGTCGGCGGCTGCCTGCTTGGCGGCGTGCTTTCCGACCGTTTTGGCCGTACCTTCACCACGGCTGGCCTGATGCTCGTTTCCGGCCTCTGCGCGCTGCTGATCGGTTTTGTCTTCGATGGGCCGCTTTGGCTGTTTGTTGTGGTCGCGCTTGTCTGGGGCATTTCGATCATCGGTGATTCGGCGCAGTTCTCGGCGGCGGTGACCGAGCTCGGCGACCGGCGCTTTGTCGGCACGGCGCTGTCCGTCCAGCTCGGGCTCGGCTTCGCGCTGACCGTGCTGGTGATCTGGCTGGTTCCGCATGTCGTTTCGCTGCTCGGCGGCTGGCGCTGGGCGTTCCTGCTGCTGGTGCCGGGACCATTCATTGGTGCGGCGGCCATGCTTGCTCTGCGGCGTCTGCCGGCGGCTACGAAAATGGCTGGCGGCAAGCGCTAGTGAAACCTCGTTTGGGTATTTTTGGGTCATTTATTGGGTAAAAGGCCGTTTTTTGATCTTTTGGGTATTTTTGGGTATATTTGGGTATGATTCTGAAGGTCGATTCCCTGCAAATTACCCCCGAAATCCTTGCCCTCGTCTCGGAGATTGACGAGTTCAAGGGGGCTTGGCGAGCGCTGGGCACGCTCGCGCCAGAGCGTCTCGCGGCTTTGCGCCGCGTTGCGACCATCGAGAGCATTGGCTCTTCAACCCGTATCGAAGGCAGCAAGCTTACGGACGCCGAAGTCGAGCGGCTGCTTGCTAACCTCGACATCAAATCCTTCGAATCCCGCGACGAGCAGGAAGTCGCAGGATATGCGCAGGTCATGGAAATGATCTTTGCGCATTTCGTTGCGATTGATCTGACCGAAAACCACGTCACGCAGCTGCACCGTGACCTGCTGGCGTTCAGCAACAAGGATGAGCGTCATCGCGGCGCGTACAAGACACTCGCCAACAACGTCAGTGCGTTCGATTCCGAGGGAAAAGAGATTGGCGTCATCTTCGAAACGGCGACGCCTTTCGATACGCCAAAGCGGATGAAGGAACTTATCGAGTGGACGCGCGGTACGCTCAACGAGCAAAGCCTGCATCCTCTGCTCGTCGTTGCAATCTTCACTGTGGTGTTTCTGGAGATCCACCCGTTTCAGGACGGCAATGGAAGGCTGTCGCGCGTTCTGACGACGCTCCTGCTGATGCGCAGCGGCTACGCGTATGTGCCCTACTCTTCGCTCGAAAGCGTGATCGAGAGCAGCAAGGAGGGCTATTATCTGGCCCTTCGCCAGACCCAGAAAACGATCCGCAGTCCGAAGCCGAATTGGCAGCCCTGGGCTGTGTATTTCCTGCGCGCCCTTCAGCAGCAAAAGCGGCGTCTTGAAAAGAAAATCGAGCGTGAGCGTCTCGTGCTCGGCACGCTGCCAGAACTCTCACTTCAAATCATTCAAGGCATAAAGGAGCGCGGACGCATGACTATAGGCGAGATCGTCAACCTGACAGGTGCAAACCGCAACACCGTCAAAAAACATCTGGCAATGTTGGTTGATGCAAAGCACTTGGCGCAGCATGGAATTGGGAAGGGCACATGGTATGGCAACGGCCAGACCGGCTAGACTGCCGGCTCACAGCGATGGTTCACCGCCGGGCTTGATTTCTCGCGTAAAGATTGAGTGTATCAGGCACGGCGATGATGCCGGTGCCCGGTTTTCCGACCGGGGCCTAGAGCAATTCCAGGAAAAGTGTGAAACGGTTTTCCGTCCGGAACTGCGCAAAAACGATGAGCCGCTCTAGAGTTCAAGGTGGGTGGATGCTGAAGACCCGGGGAAGACCGCGCTACGACCAGGAAGACGCGGAGGCTGCGGAAGCCTTCCGCGATATCGGCGCGAAGATCCAGCTCAACCGCGACAACGTCGCGCCGCTCTGGGTGCAACTGCGCAACCAGATCGAGGAAGCGATCAACACCGGCGTTCTGGCCGCCAATTCGCGCATCCCTTCCGAACAGGCGCTGTGTGATTTCTTCGGCGTCTCGCGTCCCGTGGTGCGCGCCGCCATCGGTTCGCTGTCCAATGGCGGCCGCGTCATCAAGATGCCGCGCAAGGGCATGTTCGTGGCCGCACCGCGCGAGCATGTCGACTTCATGACCTCGAACCTCAGCGTCTTCGGCGACTTGACGGCCAAGGGCCATGTCGTTTCGACTCGCACTTTCGAATTCTATCGCTGCCCGCCCAGCGAAAAGGAAAGCAGCGTCTTCGGCATACCCGAGACCGGCAGCGTTGTGCGCATCGGCCGCGTCTACATGACCGACGGCGCGCCGATCACGCTCACCCATATCAGCCTGCCCGGCCACAAGGTGCCGGGGCTGGAGACCATCAATATCGAAAACCAGTCGGTCTTCCAGACGATCAGGGAACGCTATGGCCTGACGGTGCTGCGCGCCGAGCGCTGGTTCACGGCCGCAATGCCGACGCTGGAGGAGGCGGAGCGGATGGGCGTGGCGCCGACCACGCCGCTGATCTCGATCGAATCGATTGCCTACGATGCCGATGGCGCCGCGCTCGAATATTACCAGGCGCTCTACAACTCGTCGGTGGCGCGCATCCACATGTCCATCGAGCAGAGCAGCGCGACCAACGCATAGGGATTGCCAGGCAACACATTGCCGATTTGCCCAGCTTGTAGAAATATTCTTTCTGGTAATAACCAGATTGACATAAGCGTGGAACGACCTTAGGGTCTGCTCATGCCGCCATCCCCTGGGTGACGAAATTCGTCATCCCAGGAGGGCGGGGACCGTCACCCCCTTAGGGGTGTCGGGAGGAGTTTTCGGAAGTTCGGATCTGAGGCGTCGCCGCGACGGCTGGCGACGAGCGCAAAGCTGTTGCCTTGCGCAGGGCGGAGCCGTGTTCCGACGCGGAGGAAGAGTATGGATTACAGGCGTCAACTGGATCTCGATGGCGAGGTCGCCGTGGTCACCGGCGGCGCGCGCGGCATCGGCTTCGAAGCGGCCAAGGCGCTTGGCTCCTGCGGCGCGCATGTCGTGCTGATCGACCTCGACCAGGGCGTGCTGGACGCGGCGGTTGCCGCGCTCGCGGATGCGAGTGTCACCAGCGTCTCGACAAGGCCGCTCGACGTCACCGATCCGGACGCATTGGAAGCCGCCGCCACCGATCTGGCGGCCGAATTGGGCAAGATCGACATTCTCGTCAACAGCGCCGGCATTGCCCGCCTCAATGCTGCGCTCGACACGCCTGATGAGGAATGGCGGCTGGTCATGGACATCAATGTCAACGGTGTCTACTGGGCCTCGCGCGCCTTCGGTCGCCAGATGGTGGCGAAAGGCAAGGGCAGCATCGTCAATCTCGGCTCGATGTCGGGCCTGATCGTCAACCGTCCGCAAAGTGCGGCGTCCTACATGGTCAGCAAAGGCGCGGTGCATATGCTGACCAAGGCGCTCGCCGTCGAATGGGCGCCGATGGGCGTGCGCGTCAATGCCCTCGCTCCTGGCTATGTCGCCACCGATATGACGCTGAAAATGCGCGACCGCCCCGAACTCTTCAATGTGTGGATGGACATGACGCCGATGGCGCGTTGCGGCGAGCCGCGGGAGATCGCCTCGGCGATCCTGTTCCTGGCGTCGCCCGCCTCAAGCTACGTCACCGGCGCGATCCTGTCGATCGACGGCGGTTATACGGCCTGGTGATGGGTCGGCAAGCAATGGGAAACTACATGTCGGCCTCAGATACGCAAATACGCCAGTCGATCATCGATGCCTGCATCGAGATGAACAGGGTCGGCATCAACCAGGGCACCTCGGGCAATATCAGCGTGCGCCACGGCGAAGGCATGCTGATCACGCCGACCAGCACGCCATACGAGACACTTGAGGTGCAGGACATCGTGTTCATGAACTGGGCCGGCGACACCGAAGGCAGGCTCGACGCTTCAAGCGAATGGCGCTTCCATCTCGACATCCTGAAGGCGCGGCCGGAGGTCAATGCGATCGTCCATGCCCACCCCAATTATTGCACGACCATTGCCATCATGGGCAGGAAGATCCCGGCGATCCACTACATGATCGCCGTTGCCGGCGGCAACGACATACGCTGCGCTCCTTACGCGACCTTCGGCACGGCCGAGCTTTCGGTCAACGCGGTCAAGGCGCTTGAGGGCCGCAAGGCTTGTCTTCTCGCGCAACACGGCATGATTGCCGTCGGCACCTCGCTCGACAATGCCATGTGGCTGGCGGTCGAGGTCGAGACGCTGGCGCGGCAATATCATGGCTGTCTGCAGATCGGAGAACCGCCGCTTCTGTCGGACGCCGAAATCCAGAACGTTCTCGGCAGGATGGCAAGCTACGGCCGCCGCGACGATGTCGATGCCGCATGAGCGTTCGAACGAATTGCCGGATCGAGCCGGTGAGGTCCTTCAGAGCGGGTTCTGAGGGTTATTGAAGGCAAAGTGGAGGAAACCAATGTCCAACAAACAGAGCAGATCACACAGCATCCTCAAGACGGCGGCCATCGCGCTGGCGGCTGCGTGCAGTTTCCAGTTCGTCCTGTCCGCCGCGCAGGCGCAAGAGCTTTCCCTCAAGGGCAAGCGCATCGGCGTTTCCATCGTCGGCACCGACCACTATTGGGACCTGATGGCGTTCCGCGGCATACAGGACGAGATCAAGGCGCTTGGCGGCGAGGCGATCGCGCTCGACGCCGGCCGCAAGGACCAACAGCAGATCGCACAGTTGCAGACGCTGATTGCCCAGAAACCCGACGCCATCGTCGAGGTGCTTGGCAATCTTGAAGTGCTTAACCCGTGGCTCGCCAAGATCCGCGAGGCCGACATTCCGCTGTTCACTGTCGATACGGCGACGCCCCATGCAATCAACAACACCACTTCGAACAACTACAATATCGGTGCCGAAATCGCCCTGCAGATGGTCGCCGACATGGGCGGCAAGGGCAACGTTCTCGTCTTCAACGGCTTCTACTCCGTGCCGGTCTGCAAGATCCGCTACGACCAGATGAAATATGTGCTGTCCTCGTTCCCGGACGTAAAGATCGTCGAGCCGGAACTGCGCGACGTCATCCCCAACACCGTGCAGGCCGCCTATTCCAACATCACCGACATGCTGACCAAGTCGCCTGAGAAGGGCTCGCTCAACGCGGTCTGGGCATGCTGGGACGTGCCGCAGATCGGCGCCACCCAGGCCGCCGAGGCTGCCGGTCGGCAGGAACTGAAGACCTACGGCATCGATGGCAGCCCCGAAGTCATCAAGATGGTGATGGATGCGAAATCGCCGGCCGCAGCGGTTGCCGCCCAGCAACCCTACGAGATCGGCAAGACCTCGGTGCAGAACGTGGCCAAGTTCCTGGCCGGCCAGAAGGTACCGCCGTTCACCTTCGTGCCTGCCGTGCTGATCAACAAGGAGAACGCCGCCGTCACCGGCAAGCCGTTCCTTGAGGCAGCAGAGAAGGCCGGCGTGAAATAAGGCCTCCCAAGCCTCATATCGCTCGGGCCGCGCCGCTTCGGCGGCGCGGCCTCCGGGGAGCGCCAGGTGTCGGATTCGACGCGCACGACGCGCTCCCGTATTTTCAAACCTGCGCATGCAACCGATCCCGGTTTCAGGCGTCATGCGCAAAGAGTACCGCGCAAGGAGCAGGGCATGACCGCGCAACCCGCCGCAGCTCAAATCGCCATCTCGATGACCGGCATCTCCAAGCGCTTTGGTCCGGTCCAGGCGCTTCACGATGCCGATCTGGAAGTAGCGCGAGGCACTATCCATGGCCTCGTCGGCCAGAATGGCGCCGGCAAGTCGACGATCATCAAGGTGCTGGCCGGCATATTGAAGCCCGACAGCGGCACGATATCAGTCAACGGCGAGACCGTCGGCAATCTGACCCCATCCTCAGTCGAACGGCTCGGCGTCCATTTCATTCACCAGGACCGCTTGCTGGTGCCGACCGCCACGGTCGGTGAGGCGGTATTCCTGCGCCATGAACTCGGCTTCGGCCCCTTCGTCAGCCGCCGTTCGATGAACCGGCGCGCCGCCGAACTCCTGAAGCGCTATTTCGACCTCGAACTCCCCGTGGGCATCCTGGTGCAGGACCTGACCACGGCGCAGCAGAAGATCGTCCAGATCACCCGCGCACTGGCGCAGAAGGCCTCGGTGCTGGTGCTCGACGAACCGACGGCGGCACTCGTCAAGCGCGAGGTCGACAGCCTGTTTGCCGTGCTTCGCCGGCTGCGCGACGATGGCATCGCCGTGATCTTCATTTCGCACTACATGCAGGAGATCGAGCAGCTCTGCGACCGCGTCACCGTGATGCGCAACGGCACCGATGTCGGCACCGTCGATCCGGCCCGGACGCCGATCGACGAGATCATCGCCATGATGATCGCGCGCGATGTCGGCGAGATGTTTCCCAAGCGCTCTGTCGAAATCGGCGCGCCGGTGCTCGAAGTCTCGCATCTCGGCATGGCCGGCAGTTTCGAGGACATCTCGTTCTCGGTGCGCCGCGGCGAGATCGTCGGGCTGACCGGCCTGCTGGGCTCCGGCGCCAAGGAGATCGTGCAGTGCCTGTTCGGGCTGGACCGCGACGAGCGCGGCTCGGTCAAGGTCGAGGGCAAGACTTTGTCGATGTCCTCGCCGGTTCACGCCGTCCGGGGCGGCATCGCCATGCTGCCGGAGGATCGCCGCGCTCATGGCGTGGCCATTGATCTCTCGGTGCGCGAGAACATCAGTCTTGCCAGCCTCGGCCGCTACAGCGGCAGCGGCTTCGTCAAGCGGCGGCAGGAGAACCAGGCGGTCGACGGGCTGATCCGCGAATTGTCGATCAAGACGCCCGGCCGCGACACGCTGGTGCGCCAGCTCTCCGGCGGCAACCAGCAGAAGGTGGCGATCGCCAAGTGGCTGAGCTGCCAGTCGCGCGTCTACATTCTCGACGAGCCGACCGTTGCCGTCGATGTCGGCGCCAAGGTCGAGATCTACAATCTCTTGAACCGTCTGGCCGGCGAGGGCGCCGCCATCCTGATGCTGTCGTCCGACCTGCTCGAACTGGTCGGCGTTTGCGACCGCGTGCTCGTCGTCTATCGCGGCAGGCTCGCCGGCGAATTCTCTGGTGCCGAGCTCGACGGCGACAGGCTGCTTGCCGCCTCTTCCGGTGCCCGTGTCGCCAAGGCGGAGGCCTTCTCATGACCGCAACAACGATGAAAGCCGCCGGCACGGACACCGCGCAGAGCGAGAAGCAGCCGCGCGTGCAAAACACCGGCAAGCGCCTCGGCGCGGCCGCCGTGCGGCTCGGCGCCATCGCCACCTTTGCGCTCATCATGATCTATTTCGCGCTGTTCGCGCCGGGCTTCCTGTCCTCCTTCAACCTCATCAACGTCGTCGAACAGTCGGCAATCCTCGGCGTGCTCGCCTTCGGCATGGCCGTGGTCATCATCGGCGGCGGCTCGAACGTCACCGAAGGCGGCATCGACCTGTCGATCGCGGCCAATATGGGCCTGTGCGCCGCAGTGTTCGCCACCGTGCTGCAGGCCGGCTATCCCGATGCCGTGGCGCTGCTTGCGGCCATCGCCTGCGGCATTGCGGTCGGCGCGCTGAATGCGGTCGCCGTCGTCGGCCTCGGTATCCTGCCGCTGCTGGCGTCGCTGGCGGTGATGAACATCGCCGCCGGCGCCGAGCTGACCCTGACGCAGAATACGGTGGTCGGCGCCGCCTCGCCGCTGCTCGCCTTCCTTGTGTCGGGCAGCTTCCTCGGCATTTCGGCGCTTGCCTGGTGCCTGATCCTGTTTTCCGCCATCATGCTCGTCTTCATCCACAAGACGACCTTTGGCCTTCGGCTCTATGCCGTCGGCGGCCATCCGGAGGCAGCGCGCGCCGCCGGCATCAACGTGCCGCTGCACGTCGGCTTCACCTATCTGTTCTCAGGCTTTTGCGCGGCCATCGCCAGCGTGCTGGCTGTCTCCCGGCTCAGCGCCAGCACGCCCGGCTCCGGTGAGATGCTTTTGTCGGTGCTGGCCGCCGCTCTGCTCGGCACCGTCTTTTCCCGGCGCCTGGTGCCGACCATCGGCGGCACGCTGCTCAGCGTGCTGTTCATCGGCTTCCTTGCCAATGGCTTCCAGCTCCTCAACGTGTCGAGTTATTGGGTCAATGGCGTGCAGGGCGCGCTGATCCTGCTGGTCGTCGCCGTCACCTCATTCGCCCGCGGACCGGAGGCATCACGATGAGCGTTTCGCAAGGCACAGGCGCCTCCGGCGCGCAAAGGCTCGGTGGTTTCATCGCCAGCTACAGCGTCATCATCACCTTCCTGGCGATCTGCCTGTTCTTCGCCGTGGCCAGCCCCACCTTCCTCACCGGGGCGAACCTTTACAACGTGCTGGTCAACAATGTGGTGATGCTGGCCATCGTCGCGCTTGGCCTCACCATCGTCATCTCGTCGGGCGGCATCGACCTGTCGGTCGGCGTCTCCGTCGACATGGCCTCGATGGTGTTCGTCATGCTGCTTGCTGCCGGCTATGGCGGCGTCTTCGGCGTCACCGTCGGGCTGCTGGCGGCCGTCGCCGTCGGCGTGCTCAACGCCATCCTGATCACCAGATTGAAGATCAGCCCGTTCCTGGCGACGCTCGGCGTGCTGTTCATCGGCCAGAGCACGCAGCAACTCGCGACCAGCGGCGGCCAGCCGATCTACCTGATCACCGGCTATGCCGGTGACCAGTTCAACGCCATCGCCAGGACCGCACTGCTCGGCGTGCCGACGCCGGTGCTGGTGCTGATCGCCTGCATCGTCGTCGTCTATCTCCTGCTGCACCGCTCGGTCTTCGGCCGCGCCGTGCAGGCGATGGGGGCGCAGCCGGGGGTCGCCTGGTATTCGGGCCTTGCCGTGCCGCGCCAGCAATCGCTGGTCTATATCGGCTGCGCGCTGCTTTGCGGCATCACCGGCATCCTGTTGTCGGCGACGGTGAAATCCTACGTGCCGCTGTCCGGCAATGCCTTCCTGCTCGACGCCATCGGCGCCACCTTCATCGGCACCACGCTCAGCGCCGAGCGCCGGCCGACAGTGGTCGGCACCCTGCTTGGCGTGCTGCTGCTCGCCGTGGTCAAGAACGGGCTGCTGCTCATCGGCTGGAATTTCTACTGGCAGCAGGTCGGCATCGGCGTGCTCGTCTTCCTGGTGCTTGCCGTGAGCTTCGGCTTGCGCCGCGCCCGCCACTGACTCTCCTGCCTTTCAAAGGATCAAAAAACATGCCCAGCTTCGATGTCAGTTCGGTCGGCTTCTATGTGCTCGACATTCTCGGCCGCCCTGTCTCGCGCATCCCGGAAGGCGGCAGGGCGGACTATATCGAGGAGATCCGCATGACCGTTGCCGGCACCGCCGGCGCGACCGGAATGGACTGCGCCATCCTCGGCCTGAAGACCCAGGCCGTGACCACGTTAGGGACCGACGACATGGGCGACTGGTTCGTCGCCAAGCTGCAGAAATACGGCCTCGACTGCGGTCTGGTCCGCCGCGACGGCAGCGTGCAGACCTCTTCCACCATCCTGCCGGTCCGCCCCAATGGCGAGCGGCCGGCTCTGCACGTGCCGGGCACTGCGACCGTCTTCCGTGTCGCCGACGAGGATCTCGACGCCGCGCTCGACGCGACCGTCGTCCATGTCGGCGGCACCGGCCTGCTGAAAAGCTTCGACGGCGAGCCGACGGTGCGCCTGCTCAAGCGCGCCAAGGAACTCGGCCGCACCACCACCTTCGATCTTATCCAGGCAACACCGGAAACGATCGCCTTCGTCGAGCCGTGCCTGCCCTATATCGACTATTTCGTGCCGAGCATCGACGAGGCCAGCGAAATGGCGAACGAGGCCGATCCGGCCAAGGTCGCCGCCTACTTCAAGTCGAAGGGCGTCAGGAACTGTCTGCTCACGCTTGGCGGCGAAGGCGTCTATGTCGCGCCGGAAAACGGCAAGCCGTTCCACCTGCCGGCTTTCGACATCCAGGTTGTCGACACCACCGGCTGCGGCGACAGTTTCACCGCCGGCATCATTGTCGGCATCGTCAAGGGTTGGGATCTCGAACGCTCGGCGCGTTTTGCCTCGGCGGTCGCCGCCAAGGTGGCGATGGGCCTCGGCTCGGACGGCAAGCTCGTCTCCTTCGACGACACCATCGCGGCGATGAATTCCCTTCCGGTCAAGGCGCCTGCGCGCACCTCAGCCCACGCCTGACAGCATTATCTCGAAAGGACGATTTCCATGAGCAATTCAAAAGTCGGCACGGTCGCGCTGGTCACCGGCGCCAGCCGCGGCATCGGCCGGGCGCTCGCCGTCGGGCTGGCGAAGTTCGGCTACGATGTCGCGGTCACCGACCTGCCGGGGCAGGCGAACGAACTCCACGCCACGCGTGCCGAGATCGAGGCCGCCGGCCGCAAGGCCTATGTCTACACGATGGACGTCAGCAGCAAGAAAGAGGTCGAGGCGACCGCGGCCGCGCTACTCGGGGACGCGGGTCGCATCGACGTGCTGGTCAACAATGCCGGCATCCTCAAGCCGAGCCTGCTGCAGGATCTCGACGAGGCCTCGTGGGATGCGCATTTCGACGTCAATGCCAAGGGCGTGCTGTTGATGTGCCAGGCGGTGCTGCCGCACATGCGGGCGCGCAAATCCGGCCGCGTCGTCAATATCGCTTCCATCGCCGGGCGCCAGGGCGTGCCGACGCAGGGTCACTACGCCGCAACCAAGGCGACCGTGATCACACTGACCCGGGTGCTGGCGCAGGAAGTCGGCATGGACGGCGTCACCGTCAACGCCATCTGCCCCGGCATCATCCTGACCGAGATGGGCAAGAACAACCTCGGCAGCGACGATGCCATCCGGCACTGGGAAGAGGTCGCGGCGCTGAAGCGTCTCGGTTACCCTGAGGATATCGTCGGACCGGTGTGCTTCTTCGCTTCGGAGCAGTCGGCCTTCGTTACCGGCCAGGCGCTGAACGTCTGCGGCGGGATTTATTTCCATTAGAGCGGGATGAGATTCTAGCAGTTCATCCCAAATCTCCCGTCAGCCTCCCCGATTCTGGTTGTTGCTACGCGCGCACCAACCAGTTTTCGAGTGCCAGTCCGGGCACGCGCGAGAACTCCCGCTCGTTATCCGTTATCAGCGTCGCATTGATGGCAAGCGCTTGCGCGGCGATCCAGGCGTCGTTTGCTCCGATCGCCGTTCCCTGGGCCTCAAGGAATGCTCGAATTTTCGCATAATGACGCGTGGTATCGTAATCAATCCCGATCAACGGGAGTCGTCGAGCCAGCGTGGCCAATCGCGCGCGATTGCGGTCGCCATAGGCGCTCTTTTCTGCGCCGAATTCCAGTTCTCCCAGAACAATGGCTGAAAGCCGCATGGTGCTCAGTTGCTCTGACTCCAGCCGTTTACGTATCTCTGCTCGTCCTTTCAAAGCCGCAATCAGTAAATTCGTGTCCAGAAGATAAAGTGATGGCACAGGCTTAGTCGTCCAACGAAGCGACATCTTCAGCCGGTCGGTCCTCCGGTGCCACCAGATCAATCTCATCGGCATCGGTCCAGAAGTCCCGAAACGCGTCGGCTGCCATGCGGGGACGGTCCGGAACCAGGCGCGCAATTACCTTGCCGTGCCTCGTGACGGCGATTTCTTCACCCGCTTCGACTTCGGCCAGCAACGCCGAGAAGCGGGCTTTCGCCTCAACGACCGTTATATTTTTCATCGGCGTTCCCATAAAATGACCATATGGTCAGAATATAGGTGTGAGCCCACGACTCGTCAACGACCGCTCCGTTCGCTTCCAAGGGGACGATTGCGCTCGCGAAGCTCAATCAGCGCGCGGCTTCGCGCAGCACGAATTTCTGGATCTTGCCGGTCGCCGTCTTCGGCAATTCGCGGAAGACGAAGCGTTTCGGGATTTTATAGCCGGCCAATCTGGCGCGGCAGAATGCCACCAGCTCTTGCGTCCCGACCTCTCTGCCCGCCTTGGTCTCGATGAAGGCGCATGGCACCTCGCCCCATTTTTCGTCCGGCATGGCAACGACCGCGGCCAGCAGGATGGCGGGATGCTGGTGAAGCACATTCTCGATCTCCAGGCTGGAGACGTTCTCGCCGCCCGAGATGATGATGTCCTTCAACCGGTCCTTGATCTCGATGGCGCCGTCCGGGTGGACGATGGCGAGGTCGCCGGTGTGGAACCAGCCGCCTGAAAACGCGCTCTCGCTCGCCGCCGCGTCGCGATAATAGCCGGCCATCAGCGTGTTGCCGGCAAGCTGGATCTCACCCAGGGTCTTGCCGTCGGGCGCCACCGGCGTTCCCTGCTCGTCGGCAACCCGGACCTGGCTTGCCGTGATATGCCGCACGCCCTGGCGTGCCAGGAATGCGGCCTTTTCTCCGGCGCTCGCCGTCGCCAGGCGGCCGGGCAGTTCGCACAGCGTCGCCGGACCGTAGGATTCGGTCAGCCCGTAGAGATGGACGAGGTCGACGCCCAGCGCATCGAGCTGTTCGATCAGTGTGCTGGTCGGCGATGCGCCGCCGGTCGCGACTGTGACGCGCTTTCCCAGGGCGCCGGCGGGGCGCCCAGGATGGTTGAGTAGCATGTAGAGAACCACCGGGGCGCAGGAAAAATGCGTCACGGCATGCTGCTTCAGCGCGCCGAACACCAGATCCGGATCGATCCGGTCGAGGCAGACATGCAGGCCGCCCGCGGCCGTCACCGCCCAGGTGTGGCACCAGCCGTTGCAATGGAACATCGGCAAGGTCCAGAGATAGACCGTGTCGCGGTCGAAGCCGAGCGCCATGACATTGCCCAGCGCGTTGAGATAGGCGCCCCGGTGATGATAGACGACGCCCTTGGGGCGGCCGGTCGTGCCTGACGTGTAATTGAGGCAGATCGGCTGCCATTCGTCGGCAACCCCGGTGATTTCGAAGCGGTCTTCGCCCAGATCACCGGACAGAAGATCGAGTCGGTCCTCCTCGCTGTCTTCGCCCTCAGCCAGCAGCACGACGCGGACGCCGCCGATGCGCCCGGCTTGCCGTGCAATGTCGATGCTTCCAGGGTCCGCCACGATGAGGCGGCTGCCGGAATGGTCGAGTATATAGGCGACGGTGTCGGCGTCGAGGCGGGTATTGATGCTGTTGAGCACCGCGCCGATGGAAGGCACCGCATAATGGGCGGCCAGCATCTCCGGCCGGTTGGAGCACATGAAACTGACCACGTCGCCAGCCCCGATCTCCTGCCTTCCGAGCCATGCGGCAAGCCGCGCCGCGACGCCACCGAATTGCCGGTAGGTCCAGCGCCGATCGTTCCAGGCTATTGCCGGGCGGTCCGGGTGGATCGCCACGGCCCGCACCAGGAAATCCGCAGGGGTGAGCGGTTGGAAATTCGCCGGCCGGCGCGAAAGATGTGGCTCTACCTGCATGCTCCTGATGTCTCTAAGGTTTTAGCGTCTCGACGAACCAGTCCCGCGCCATCGCCGCCGCCACCTTCACCTTGGACTGGTCCGAATAGAGCGTCATATGCGAAGTGTGCGGCAGCACTTCCAGTTTCTTCTTCGTCGATGGAATCTGGTTGAACGCGCCGATTTCGAGATCCCATAATGTCAGATCGTCGCCCTCGGCCACGATCATCAGCGTCGGCGTGTTGTAGATGCGTTTCACGAACGGCCCGACATCGTAGTTCATCAACAGGTCGACCGACTCCACCGTGCTGCGGTTCTCGTAAAGTGGCGCTTCCGAGGCCTTGATGGCCATGAAGGTGCGCACTGTTTCCGGGAACGGCCAGGCCGAGACTTCCGCGGCCGAGTTTTCGGTCGCATGCGGCAGATAGAGTTGTTCGCCGGGCTTCTCGTAGCGAAGCTTGCGATCCTTCAGCACAAGGTCCCAGAGCGCCCGGTATTCCATAGTTCCATGCGCGCGGCGCATGTTCTCGTAGCCGTCGATCACCGGGATCTGGCTGACGATGGTTTTTACGCGCGGGTCGATGGCGGCGAGGATGAGAGCGTGGCCACCCGAGTAGGAAATACCCCAGACGCCGATGCGGTCGGGATCGACATTGTCGTGCCGTTCGAGGAAGCTGATGGCGTTCTGATAGTCGCGGATCTGCTGCCAGGGATCCAGATGCTGGCGGTTGTCGCCATCGCTGACGCCCAGGTTGCGGTAGTCGAAGATCAGCGCGTTGATGCCCGCATCGGCGAATGCCTGGGCGTATGTCGGCATGACGATCTCGCGCACATAGCACCAGCCGCCGGCCAGCACCACGGTTGGCGCGCGCTTCGATGTGTTGGCCAGATACAGCCAGCCCCGCACGGTCGTGCCTTCGGACTTGAATTCGACGTCCACTCGCTTGGTCATGAGATTTCCTCTGCTAGTCAATCGATTGCATTTGGGGTTGAAATTTCGCGCGCGGCATATCCGTCAGCTCCGGTAGCAGACGGTGCGCGCCGCCTCGGCGATGCGGGCCGCATTGGGGATGAGTTCGCGTTCCAGTCCGGAATTGTAGGGCATCGGCACATCGGCCATCCCGACGCGCGCCACCGGCGCGTCGAGCCAGTCGAAGGCGTTCTCCATGATCAGCGCCGAGATCTCCGCGCCGAACCCGTGCGTGGTCCAGCCTTCATGAACGACGACGCAACGGTTGGTCTTGCGCACCGAGGCAAGGATGGTCTCGCTGTCGAGCGGCCGCAGGCTGCGCGGATCGATCACTTCGGCCTCGATGCCGTCGCGCGCCAGCTCGCGCGCCGCCGCAAGCGCGACGTCGACCATCGCCATCGTCGCGACGATGGTGACGTCCTTGCCCGACCGGCGAATGGCCGCCTTGCCTATCGGCAAGGCATAGGGTGCCTCCGGCACCGGGCCGCGGCTCTGCTGATAGAGCAGCTTGTGCTCGATGAAGACGACCGGATTGTCGTCGCGGATCGCCGCCGCCAGCAGGCCCTTGGCGTCGTAGGGGTTGGAGGGCGCCAGCACCACCAGGCCGGGAATATGCGCGAACCAGGTCTCCAGCGATTGCGAATGCTGGGCGCCGAGGCGGATGCCGCCGCCCTGCGGCCCGCGGATCACCAGCGGGATGCGCGCCTCGCCGCCAAGCATGAAGCGCAGCTTCGCCGCCTGGTTGACGATCGCATCCATCATGTGGGTGATGAAGTCGAAGAACTGCACCTCCACGATTGGCCGCAGGCCGGTCAGCGCCGCGCCTACCGCCGCATTGGCGATTACGTTCTCCGAAATCGGCGTGTCCCTGACGCGCTCGGCCCCGAAGGCCTGCTGCAGGCCCGCCGTGCACTGGAACAGGCCGCCGATGCGGCCGACATCCTCGCCGAGCACGATGACGCTATCGTCGCGCGCCATTTCCTGGTGCATGGCCTCGCGCACCGCCTCGACATAGCCGAGCTGGCGTGACCCGGCTTCAGGCTCGGGGGAGGCGGCCAAGGATGGCGCCATGACGGCCGGGAAAAGGATCTCCATTGCCGGCTCCGGCGCCTGCCTGGCCGCGGCGATCGCCTGTTCGACTTCGGCGTCAGCCTTGGCGGCGATGGCGTCGATACGCTCCTGGTTCACCTGCCGCTGCTTGAGCAGCGCCGTCATCTTCAGGATCGGGTCGCGCCGGCGCCATTCTTCTTCCTCGGCCTCGGGACGGTAGCGCGGCAGGTTGGTGCGCATCGAATGATCGCCGGACCGATAGGTCATCGCCTCGATCAGGCTCGGGCCTTCGCCGGCGCGCGCCCGTTGCACGGCGATGCCGACGGCATCTCTGACGACGACCGCGTCGTTGCCGTCAATGGTCTCGCCCGGCATGCCGTAGGCTGCCGCCCGGGTGGAAATCCTTGGCACGGCGGAGGCCTGCTCTACCCCCAGCGACAGCCCATAGCCATTGTTCTCGCAAACGAAGATGACCGGCAGCTTCCAAAGTGCCGCGAGATTGAGGGATTCGTGGAAGATCCCTTCATTGGCGGCGCCATCGCCGAAGAAGGCGACGCATACCTGACTGGTGCCGCGGATCGTTGCCGACAGTGCCGCGCCCGTGCCGATGCCGAGCCCGGCGCCGACGATGCCGTTGGCGCCGAGAATGCCGCGGTCGAGTGCCGCGATATGCATGGAGCCGCCGAGCCCGTGGCCGTAACCGGTGATGCGGCCGAACAGCTCGGCCATCATCTTGCCGGTGTCGGCGCCCTTGGCAATGCAGTGGCCATGGCCGCGATGGTGCGAGACGATGTAGTCGTCATCGCCGAGCACCGCGCAGGCGCCGACCGCGATCGCTTCCTGGCCGACGCAGGAATGCGCCGTGCCCTTGATGACGCCCGACTTGAACAGCTCCTCCGCCCGCTCCTCGAAGCGGCGGATGCGCCACATGTCGAGAAAATAGGTTTCAAGCTCGGTGGTCTCCAGCATGGGAGACACCGCAGCCGAAACCGCACTTTCCCGACGCGCCATGCTCATGAAAAGAGGCTCATGTGAACAGGCAACCACCATTGACGTCGATGGTGGCGCCGGTCAGGTACGAGCCGTCCGGTCCGGCCAGGAAACTGATCGCCGAGGCGATCTCCGACGGATAGGCGGCGCGGCCAAGCGGGATCTTGTCCCACTCCGTCTTCTTCATCTCCTCGAAGGTCACGCTGCGCTTCTCGGCCTCCTCGCGCAGCGCGTCGAGATGCATCGAGGTCGCGACATTGCCGGGCGCCACGGAATTGACCCTTATGTTGTCGGCCGCGAGCTCGGCCGCTGCCGTATGGGTCAGCGAGATGACGCCGGCCTTCGATGCGCAATAGGCGCCGAAAAAGCCATGGCCGCTTTTGCCGTACCAGCTCGACACCGTGACGATCGAGGCGCCCTTTGCCGCGCGCAGCGCCGGAATGAAATGCTTCATCAGGAACACATTGGCGCGCAGATTGACGTTGAAGACGCGGTCCCATTCGGCAATGTCGAGCGTTTCGATCGAGCCGACCTGCTGCAGCACGCCGGCGACCAGGCCGAGGAATTTCAGCGGCGCCCCGATCGAGGCGATCGCGGCATCGATGGCGCCATACTGATCGGGGTTGGTGATGTCGGCGGCGACGCCGATCACCTTCTGCCCGTCCCCGATTTTTATCCCCTTGGCGACCTCGGCCACATTGTCGAACTGGTCGACGAGCACCAGCGACCACCCGTCGGCGGCTAGCCGTTCGGCAGTCGCCCGCCCGATGCCACCGGCGGCGCCGGTCAAGACTCCCGTCTTCGCGCTCATTGCAGGATCATCCCGCCGTCGATCAGCAGCACCTGACCGGTCATGTAGTCGGATTGCGGCGACCACAGGAAGCGCACGGTGCCGACGACATCGGACGGCTTGGCGACCCGGCCGAGCAGGATCTGGCTGGCCAGCGAATTCATCGCTTCTCCCGGCGCCTTGCTGGCGCCCATCGCCAGCAGGTCGGCGTCGAGCTTCTCCCAGAGCGGCGTATCGACGACGCCCGGACCGAACGCATTGACCGTGATGCCCTTGCCGGCCAGCGCCCGCGCGCCGGCCTGCGTCAGGCTGATGACGACGGCCTTGCTGGCGGAGTAGGGCGCGAAATCGGCAAAGCCGGTGCGGCCGGCGATGGAAGCGGTGTTGATGATCTTGCCCTTGATCCCGCGCTCGATCATCGCCTTGGCGGCTTCCTGGATGCCGATCAGCACGCCAAGCGCGTTGACGTCCATGATCGCATGCCAGGTCTTTTCGCTGGCCTCGAGGAAGGGCTCCGGCTTGTTGAAGCCGGCATTGTTGACCATGACGTTGATGCCGCCGAATTCCTTGCAGCAGGCGGCGACCGCCGCCTTGACTTCGTCGCGCTTGGTGACGTCGACCTTGCTGAAGACGACGCGCCCGGCATGATCCTTCGACAGCTCCTTGACGGTCTGCTCGCCGACGGCCGGATCGATGTCGGCGATGACTACCCCGTAGCCATCCCTGAGCAACGCTGTCGCGATTTCCCTGCCGATGCCTCGCGCGGCGCCCGTGACGACGGCGCCGCCCCTGTTGTTCTCACTCATCCCGAAATCTCCTCTTTTTTGAAATCCTGCGGCACGGGCTCAGGCCCGCGCCGGTTGCAATTTGCGCCCACGCCGGCGCAGCCAATAATCGAGCAGCAGCATGGCGAGCAGGATGCCGCCGACAACGATGCTCTCGAACGAATTTGGTATGCCGCCGATCGACACGGCCGACGAGATCAGGCGAATGATCAGCGCGCCGAGCAGCACGTTGAGGATGGTGCCACGCCCGCCTTCGAGCGGCACGCCGCCGACGACGGCGACGGTGATCCCCGAAAGCAGGAAGCTGTCGAAGCCGATGCCCGAAGCCGAGCCTGAACGCATCGCAGCGAGAATGCCCGCACTTGCGCCGAGCATGGCCGATCCCGCGAACGCAGTCATATAGACCGGCAGGGTGGCGACGCCGGAGCCGCGCGCGCGCTCGAGGTTGCCGCCGACCGCATACATTGAGAGGCCAAGCCTGGTGTAGCGCATCAGCAGCCCGACGATGATGACGACGGCAAAGCCGATCAGGCCGAGCAGCGTCACCGGCCCGAACTGCGCGACCAGCGCATCCGAGGCCCAGAACAGGTCCGCGGGCAGAATGGCCGGGCGCTGCGGTGCCATGACCAGAGCGAGGCCGCGCAGCGCGATCAGCATGCAGACCGTCAGCACCAGCGAATTCACCCCGGTCTTTTCGATGATATAGCCGATGGCCGCGCCGTAGAGGCCGGCGGTGATCAGCGCCGCCGTAATGCCGAGCGCCAGCGAGGTCTCCGAGAGCGACAGCGCCATGATCGCGGCCACGGCGGCGACAGAAGCAACGGCAAGGTCGAGCTCGCCGACCACCATCGTCAGCATGATGCCGGTGCCGACCAGCGCGATCAGGCCCATATTCTCCGTGATCGAAGCGGCATTCGAGATGGAGGCGAAGCCCGGCATGGTGAGTGAGAACACGACCAGCAGGACCACGCAGATGGCCAGCCGCACCTGGAAACCGGTGTCGAGTTTGAGGGCGTATCTCATGAGCCGCGCGCCTTGAGCAGTCGCATCGACAGAAGCACGCCGGCCGCGAGCAATCCCTTCAGCAAGTCGCGCACGCCGGCATCGATGCCGAGCAACAGCATGATGTTGCCAAGCATGGTCAGCACGATCGCCCCGAAACCGGCGCGCCAGAGCTGGCCTTCGCCGCCCTGGATAGCGATGCCGCCGACCAGGATGGCGGCGACGACATCGATTGTCAGGCCGCGGAACATGTCGCTCTTGGCCTGCGACACCTGCCCGACCACGAGGATGCCGACAAGCGCCGCCGTCAATGCGGCGGCGACGAAGGCGATCATGACGATGCGGCGGGTCGGGACGCCGATGAGATTTGCTGCTTTCGGATTGGCTCCGGTCAGCACCATCTGGCGGCCGAGCTTCGTCCGCGACAGGAACAGCGAGCCGAGCACCAGGAGGACGACGAAGATGATCGCCTGATTGGGAATGCCGAACGTGGTGCCGCCGCCCAGCCATGCGATCGGATTGGGGCTGAGCGTGATCGTTCTGTTGTCGGCGAGCATGACGACGCTGCCGAACAGGGCCGAGCCGAAGGCCAGCGTGGTGACGATCGGGTTCAGCCCGCGCGACACCAGATAGCCTTGGACGAGGCCAAGGATGATGGCCACGGCGAAGGCCAGCACCAGAGCCAGGAGAACGGGCTGGCCCGCCGACACCGTCGCCGCGAACACATAGGCCGCCGTCACCGCCTGCTGCTCGATGGCAAGGCTGACGAACTTGCCCGAAATGGTGATGGCGGCGGTGCCGATGGCCGCGATGCCGGTGATGGCCGAAGCCTGGACGACGGCGATCAGATTGGGCGTGGTGCCGAAGCCGTCGACCGTCAGCGCCGCGATGATGGCCAGCGCCGCGATCGGCACGAAGGGGCCAACCCGCCTCAGCCAGACGCGGCGCCGGCTGTGCTCGGCCGTCGCGTCGCGCTGCTTTGCGGCCATGTCACTCACGGTCGATACTGCCATGTGTAATCCATGTCGCCAGTTGGTCGCGGGTCAGTTCCGCCGATGGCGCCTGGCGCACCAGCCTGTTGTCGTGGAAAACCAGCACGCGTTCGCCAAAACCCAGCACCTCGTCGAGGTCGGTGCTGGCAAACAGGATCGCCAGCCCGTCATCGGCCAGCGCGCGCAGCAAGCGGTAGATTTCCGCCCGGGCGCCGACATCGACGCCGCGCGTCGGCTCCTCGAGCAGCAGGATGCGCGGCTTGCTCGACAGCCATTTGCCGATCGATACCTTCTGTGCATTGCCGCCCGAAAGCGCATGCACCGGCCGCTCGCGATAGGCCGGCAATATGGTCATGCGCTCGGCGATCGCGTCGACGGAACGCCGAAGCCGCGATGGCCGCACCAAGCCCCACAGGCCGGACTGTGCGAGCCCCGGCGCGCTCATGCTCTCCCACACCGGCAGGTCGCGAAAGAACCCGTCCAGCTGGCGGTCGTCCGAGCAATAGGCGACAGCCTCTGCCTTGGCGTTGGCAGCCGTGGCGCCCTGGAATTCGATCGCTCCGCCCGACAGCGGGCTGACGCCGGCGATGGCGCGTAGCGGCTCGACGAAGCCGCTGCCGAGCTGGCCGCAGACCGCGACGATTTCTCCCGGCCGCAGATCGAGACTGACCGGGCTCGCAAGGCCGCCGGCAACGACATCCTTCAGCCGCACCACGGGCGCTGGCAGAGCCTGGTCTGCCCGAGCCGGCGTGTCCGGATAGAGCTCGTCGAGTTCGCGTCCGATCATCGCATGCACGATGCGGGTCATGCTGGCGTCTTTCGTGTCGAACTGGTCGGCGAGCCGGCCGTTGCGAAGAATGACCGCCGCATCGCAGATCTCGTCGAGTTCGTTGAGCCGGTGGGTGATGTAGAGAACGACATTGCCCTCGCTCGCCAGGCGAAGCACGGCCTTGTGGACGAGTTCGATGTCGCTGTCGGCGAGCGCCGCGGTCGGTTCGTCGAGGACCAGCACGCGGGCATCCTGGGAAAGCATGCGGGCAATCTCGACCAATTGCCGCTCGCCGATCGTCAACGCGCCGACGGCGGTGCCCGGATCGACATGTCCGAGCCCCAGCCGGTTGAGGTATGGCGCGCACAGGGCAGGGGCCGATCCCCGTCGCAGCCAGCGGGAAGGCTGTGTCAGCATGAAGTTTTCCGCCACGCTCAGATTGGGCAGCACGCTGATCTCCTGCTGTACCACCGCGACGCCCGAGCGGCTGGCGCGCTCGGGACTGGATAGATCGACCGGCGCGCCATTGACGCGGATGGCGCCGGCAGTCGGCGTGACCAGGCCGGAGAGGATCTTGACCAGCGTCGACTTGCCGGCGCCGTTCTCGCCGAGCAGCGCGGTCACCTTGCCGGGCTCGACGCTGAACGTCACGTCGCTCAGCGCGTGCACCGGTCCATAGGATTTGGACAGACCACTGATTTCAAGCATTTCGCAACACCGGCCATGGCTGGCGACATTCAGCAGTCGCCAGCACCTTGGTTTGTCGGGAAGGCTGCCTTACTCGCCTCCTCCAGATCAATAGACGCAATGGTCCGAGAAGGTCTCGCCCCAGAGCCTGAACTTGGAAAGGATCTCTCCGGCCTTGGCCTTGTCGGTGCCGACGACGACCTGCGGGTTCGGAATAATGTTGATCTCGCTTGGCGCGAAGTTGAACTCGGGCCGTGCATCCGCCGTGTCGGGAGCGATGTACTGGCCGTCCTTGACCTGCTTGCCATATTCGAAGTAGCGCGCCACGACATTGAGCGAGAACCAGCCTTCCAGGCCGGCGGCCTGCACGCCGGTGGCGAATTCCTTCGCCGACTGGATCGCCGAGATGTCGGCGATGCAGGTGGCGCTGATCAGGTAGACATCCTTGCCGGGCACGAGGCCGACTTCCTCCAGCGCCTGCACGGCGCCGGTCACCGGTCCGTCCGAAGCGCCATAGACGAAATTGATGCCTTTGCCGCGGATGCTGGGGATGAGCTGGCTCATCGCCTTGTAGCCGCTGGCATTGTCGAAGCCGGCATATTCCGACGCGATCACGTTGAACGGCTTGTCCTTCGTCGCGTCCTTGAAGCCGGCCTCGCGATCGTCGCCGGCCGAATATCCCGGTATGAACTTCAGGATGACCAGATTGCCGCCGTCGCTCGAAAGCTTGTTGCCGGCCGCGACATAGGCGTCACGCGCTGCGATGGCATTCTTGCCTGCCACTTGGCCGTTGAAGAAGTCGTCGACGCCGGCATAGGCGACGACGAGATCCTTGGCTTCGGGCCGCAGCGCCTGGTTGACCTGGAAGACCGGTACGCCGGTGCGGCTCAGGCGGCGAAGCGTCGCCAGACCGGCCTGGTTGTCGGCCGGCCACCAGACATAGGCCGCCGGCTGGTTGGGCGAGCCGATGCGCTGCTGGGCCTGCGCGTCCTGCTCGGTCTGGTCGAAATTGTTCTCGATGATGGTGATCTTGTAGTTCGCCTCGGCGGCGCTCTTTTCGGCGCCGCGGATCCACTGCGCCAGATAGGCGTTGCTGCGGCTGGGCATCAGGACGACGATTTCCTTGCCCTCGCCGTCGAGCTTGCCGTCGGCCTCCTGCGCCATGGCCGGCGCCCACGCCAGCGCCACGGCAAACAACGCCGCAAAGGCGGCACCAATCTTCGTTCTCATGACTTCCTCCCGGTTTGTCGTCAAATGAGTAAGCGCCTGAAAACATCTTGTCAATCGATTGCAAAAAGTGTTGTGATGTGACCAACGGTCGCTGGGAATCGACGGCCGAGCACAGGGGGAGAGCGATCATGGAGAGACGAGCAATCTTCCATTTGGCCATTCCGATAGTCACCACGGCAAGGCCGGCGGCGAACCATCGCTTGCCAAATATCGGCGGGCCTGCCAGCAAGATCATGGGATTGGGCGGCACAACGAGGATGCGGGCGAGGCCATGGCGCGCTTGAACATGCGGGAGCTCGCGCTCAAACTTGGCGTTGACCGCGCCACGGTCTCGCGCGCGCTCAGCAACGACAAGGCTCATCTGGTCGCGCCGGCGACGCGCGAACGTATCCGTCAGGCGGCCGGCGCTGCCGGCTACCGGCCGGACCTGACCGCCGCCACGCTTCGCCGCGGCCGCTCGCACACGGTCGGGATACTGGTGTCCGATCTCGGCAACGAAACCTTCATCGACGTCATTCGCACCATTTTCCGCCATCTCGACGCGCGCTCGGATGCGCCATCGATCACCCCGCTCATCGCCGAGACGCTGGACCATCCCGACGCCACCCGTCGTCTGATCCACACATTCCTGTCGCGGCGCGTCGACGCGATTATCTCGCTTGCTTCGACGGAAGCCGACACCGCGATCTTGCAGGATGCCGCCCGCGAAGTCCCCGTGGTGCTGGCAATCCGCGCCATTGCCGGCGCTGTCTTCCCGTCCGCCCTGTGCGACGACCGGGCGGGTGGCGCGATGGTGGCCACGCACTTTGCCGAGCGCGGCCACAAGATCGTCTGCCAGGTCCAGGGGCCGCCTTTGTCGGCGACCTTCAAGAACCGGGCGCTTGGATTCTCGGAGGTCTGCGCCTCACGATCCATCGTCGAAACGCCGCAGCGCATCTTCGCCGAGACCGCGACGTCGGCGGCGGGCAAGAGGACGCTCGACGCCTTGCTGGCGATCAGTCCGCGGCCGACGGCGATCTTCGCGCACAATGACGCGCTGGCGCTTGGCGTCATCGAGGCCATGCGCCATCGCGGGCTTCGCTGTCCCGAAGATCTCGCGATCGTCGGCTTCAACAACACGCAGCTTTCGCGGATTCTGGCTGTGCCGCTTTCGACGGTGGACTATCCGGTCGAGGAAGTCAGCCGCCACGCCGGCGAGCTCGTCCGCAACCTGATCGCCGATCCGTCATACCGCTTCGAAAGCCGGCTGTTTACGCCTTCCCTGATCGTTCGCGCCTCTTCCTGAAGGCGGCCCGATGTCGTGTGGCGCACAGAGCGTGAGGATTGCCCATCTCATGGCAATTTTCTGCAATCGATTGACAAGAGCCGGCATAGCGGTTCATAAAAATGCGACGGACATCATGTCGGGCACTCCGCGCCGGGATCGGGCAGGGCGTCGACTGAAGTCTCAAAATGATAAATTTTGCGGTTTGATCCGAGGCTTGGAACTGCAAACTGTCATGTGGGCGCCGGGGAGGGCGCCTCAGGTTAATCAGCGCATCAGGCAACAGTGACCGACCCGTTATCGGGGTCGGATCGATGACATGCAGACGGCGCAGCATCGTTCGCACAGGCGGCTGTCGACGGAAAAGGGTGAGGGAGATGCGGCGCAAGGGGAAACGCATCGCAAAAAAAGCAATCGATTGTAGAAACATCGAGAAATAACCAAGGGAGTGAAAAGCATGTCTCGTGAAGAAGATATTGTAAGGACGGTCTCGCAAATTCAGGATCCGATGTCGCGCCGCGTGTTCATGCAGCTCGCCGCCGCCGCCGGCATCAGCCTGCCGATGGGCACGGCGCTGGGCATGCGGGCAAACCAGGCCTTTGCCGCGCCAACCGGCAAGGCGGCGACCTGCGTGGCGACGCTCGCCAACGACTATTGGGCGGCCTTCATCAAGGGCTTCAAGGCGACGTCCTCGGCGCTGAAGATCGATCAGGTCGAACTCTACCACGACAATGACGCGGCCCGCGAAATCAGCCAGGTTCGCGGCCTGCCCACCCAGGGCGTCAACATGCTGATCAACACGGTTGTCGCCGCCGGCGAGGTGCCGATGATCGCCAAGCTCTGCCAGGAGAACAAGGTTTACTATTCGGCGATCTGGGAAATCCCCGCATGGTACACGCCATCCGATGTCGGCGACTACTTCGTCTCCTACATGACCGCCAACTCCGTCGAAGCCGGCTATCAGGTCGGCAAGGAATTGTTCAAGTCGATCGGCGGCGAGGGCGAGGTGGTCCATATCAAGGGCCTCGCCACGCCGACCGACGATGCCCGCACCGCTGGCATGATGAAGGCCGCTGCCGAATTCCCCGGCATCAAGGTCGTCGGCGGCTTGCGCGGCGACTGGGTCCGCGAAAAGGCGCGCACGGTCATGCTCAGCATGGTCACCGCCTATCCGAACATGAAGGCGGTGTTTGCGCAAAACGATTCCATGGCGCTGGGCGCGCTCTCGGTGCTCAAGGAGCGCAACCTGACCAACGTCAAGATCGCCGGTATCGACGGTCTCTCGGAAGGCCTGCAGGAAGTCGCCAAGGGTGGGCAGTTCGTCGCCACCAACACCTCGCTCGCGCCCTACCAGGCCGGCTTTGCCGCAGTCATGCTGTTCGATGCGCTGAACGGCTGGAAGCCTACGCTTGCGGAGCGCCTGCTCTACACCGGCTCGCTTACCGCGACCGGCGAGACGGCCGCCTCGATCGACGAGAAGGTCTACAAGGGCGCCGAGCTGCCGTTCGACTTCGCCAAGATGAGCCGCACCCTCAATCCCGACAATTGGGATCCGCAAAACAACATCTACCCGATCGATCCCGCCACCCAATGGGCGGGTCAGGAGGGCCAGGACAAGCTCAACGCCGCCTATGGCGACGCGGCGAAGTGGAAGGCCGAGTTCGACGCCGTCACCAAGCTCTACGCGGACCACTACAAGAGCGGCCCGTTCAAGTGACCTCCCTGACTGTGGTCGGTCGTCCGGATCTCCCGGGCGGCCGGCCGGCCGCAGCGCCCGCGCTCGAGCTTCGCGATATCTCCAAGACTTACCCCGGCACCAATGCGCTGACCGGGGTAAGCTTCGTCTTGCGTCGCCACCAGATGCTCGGTCTGGTCGGCGAGAACGGCGCCGGCAAATCGACATTGCTGTCGATCATCAACGGCACCGTGCGCCCGGACACCGGCACCATAGCGATCAATGGCGAGGCGGTGCGCTTCGGCCATCCGACGGAGGCGGCACGCCACGGCGTCGCCACCGTTTTCCAGGAACAGGGATTGATCCCGACTATTCCCGTCTTCGAGAACATCTTTCTCGGACGCGAGACCAAATTCACCGTCGCCGGCGGTCTCAGGCGCAATGCGATGATCGCCGAGGCGCGCGCCGTGCTCGAAGAGCTCGAAGTCGATGTCAGCCCGACGGCCCTCACCGGCGCCCTGTCCTTCGGCCAGCGCCAGCTTGTCGAAATCGCCAAGGCTTTCGCACTGAGCCGCGTCTATCCGGTCGAGCCGATCATCCTTCTCGACGAACCGACCAGCGCGCTTTCGGATCACGAGACCGCCAAGCTTTTCGACGGCATCAACCGCTGGCGCTCGCGCGCCTCCTTCGTGCTCGTGTCGCATCGCCTGTCCGATGTCTTCGCCATATGCGACGAGGTCGTTGCCTTGAAGGATGGCCATGTCGTCGATCAGCGGCCGATCAAGAGCATCGACGAGGTGGCGCTGCACGAACTGATCGTCGGCCGCCAGCGCAATGCCGAATACTATCGCGAGGCCGTCCAGCGCGAGCCGTCCGCCACTGTGGCGCTGCGCGCCACCGGCATCAGCAAACCGGGCCATCTGCGCGGGGTCTCGTTCGATCTGCGCGAAGGCGAAATCCTCGGCGTCGCCGGCGTCCTGGGTTCCGGCAAGTCGACGCTAGCCAGGATCATCGCCGGCGCCGAAGCGCAGGGCGATGGTGACGTCGTCGTCGAGGGCGCCACGCTGCGCCGTGGCTCGCGGCGCGACGCCATACGCCACGGCATCGGCTTCGTGCCCGCCGAGCGCAGCGTCGCCGGCATCATCGGCACCGACACGGTCGACTGGAACCTGACGCTGCCGAACCTCAAGCAGATCGCCTTGGGTTTTCTTGGCCTGATCTCGCCCAGGCGCAGCCGGGCGCTCACCGTCGAATGGATGCAGCGCCTCAAGGTGCGCGCACCGGGGCCGTCGGCAGCCTGCCGCACGCTGTCGGGCGGAAATCAGCAGAAGATCGTCTTCGCCAAATGGCTGGCGCGCGGCGTCCGCATCCTTGTCCTCGACGACCCCGGCCGAGGCCTCGATGTCGGCGCCAAGGAGGACATCTATTCGCTGATGCGCGAGATCGCCGACAAGGGCGCGGCCGTGCTTCTGGTCTCGGACAATCTGCCCGAACTGATCGGGCTCTCCAATCGGATCATGGTGCTTCGCGATGGCGTGGTTTCCGCCATCGTCGAAACGCCGAAGGACGCCAAGCCACGCGAAGTCGACGTGGTTTCGGCAATGCTATAGGGGTTGAAATGGCAGAAGTACCGGCCACCGTGGCCAAGAAGCAGGGTGACTTCAACCTTCGCACGATCGTTTTGCCGATCATCGCGATCGTCGTGCTGGTCGCCTATTTCTCCTATGTCAATCCGCTGTTCTTCTCGGCTTCCAACGCGCTCAACATCGGCCGGCAGTCGTCGGTGCTGCTGATGGTGGCGCTCGCCGGAACCGTGGTCATCCTGATCGGCTCGATCGACCTTTCGGTCGGCGCGCTGGTGACGCTGACCGGCATCCTTGCGGCGCTCACCGTCGACCAGTTCGGCCTCGCCGGCGCAACGCTGGTCGGCATCGGCGTCGGTGCCCTTGTCGGCCTGGTCAATGGCAGCCTCGTCACCATGCTCAAAGTGCCGTCCTTCCTGGTCACGCTCGGCATGCTGTCGATCCTTTCCGGCGTCGCCAACCAGATCTCGCAGGGCCAGTCGATCCTGTTCGCCGACAGCCTGCTGCCGGATCTCGTAAATGGCTCCTTCGTGCTCGGCATTCCCAACGTCATCTGGTTCGCGCTGATCGCCACCGCGGTGCTTACCGTCGTCGCCTTCCGCACCAAGCTTGGCCGCTATCTCTACGCGCTCGGGGGCGGTGAGATCGTCGCCTCGCATGCGGGCGTCCCGGTCACCTTCTACAAGATCCTCGCCTTCGTGCTGGCTGGCGCCATCTGTGGCCTCGCCGGCGTCATGCTGACCGGCCAGGTCGGCGCCGGCACGCCGACAGCGGGAAGCAGCCTGCTGCTCAATTCGATCGCCGCGGTCGTCATGGGCGGCACAGCCCTGTCAGGCGGCATTGGCGGCCCGCACCGGACGTTTCTTGGCGTACTCGTCATTGCTATCCTGACCAACGGCATGGACGTCACCGAGGTCAACAGCTTCACCCAGGACATCGTCAAGGGCTTCGTCATCATCCTGGCGGTTTCGCTCACCATCGACCGCTCGAAATATCTTTTCATCAAGTGACAGGAAGGGTTCTGTTCATGAACGCGTCGGACAAGAAGAAATTCGGCCGCACCGGCCTCGAAGTCACCACGATGGGTTTCGGCACGGCGCCGATCGGCAACCAGTTCCGCGCCGTCCCGGAAGCGGACGTTCGCGATGTCATCAGGGGCGCGTGGGATGCCGGCTTGCGCTATTTCGATACGGCGCCGATGTATGGCCATGGCCTGTCCGAGCGCCGGCTGGGCGAAGCGCTGCGTGCCTTCCCGCGCGACGAATATGTCCTGTCGACCAAGGTCGGGCGCCTGCTCGCTCCGGTGCCGAAGGGCGAGATGAAGTCCTTCTTCTGGGTCGACATGCCCCCCTTCGAGGTTGTCCACGACTATAGCTATGACGGCTGCATGCGCTCCTTCGAGGACAGCCTGCAGCGGCTCGGTGTGTCGCGCATCGATATCCTGTTCATCCATGACATCGATGTCTTCTCGCACGGCCCCGAACTGCAGAAGCAGCATTTCCGCACCGCCATGGACAGCGGTTACAAGGCGCTGGAAAAGCTGCGGTCCGAGAAGGTGGTTTCGGCCATCGGCGTCGGTTGCAATGAATGGCAGGTTTGCGAGGCGGCACTGCGCGAGCGCGATTTCGACTGTTTCCTGCTGGCCGGCCGCTACACGCTGCTCGAGCAGGAGGCGCTCGACACGTTCCTGCCGCTCTGCGAGGAACGCGACGTCGCCATCGTGCTCGGCGGCGGCTTCAACAGCGGCATCCTCGCCACCGGTGCTGTCAAGGGCGCGCACTACAACTACAGCGAAGCAGCAGAGCCGATCCTCCAGCAGGTCGGCAAGATCGAGGCGGTGTGCCGTGAGTTCAATGTGCCGCTCGCGGCCGCGGCACTGCAGTTCGTGCTGGCTCATCCGTCGATCCCGACCAACATCCCGGGCACCCGCACCAGGAAGCATCTCGACCAGAATGTCGCCCTCATCGGCCATTCCATCCCGGCCGAATTCTGGGCGGCGCTGAAGAAACAAGGTCTGATCCGCGAGAATGCCCCGACGCCGGCCTGACAGCCATGTTCCAGGACCTAAAGGGCAAGACCGCGCTGGTCACCGGCGCCTCCGGCGGGCTCGGGCTCTATCTTGCCGAGCTTCTGGCCCGGCACGGCGTTTCGGTCACGCTGGCCGCGCGCCGAAGGCAGGCGCTTGGCGAAGCCGCCGAAAAAATACGCGCGGCCGGCGGCAGCGCTCTCGCGGTCGAAATGGACGTCGCCGACAGCGCCTCGGTGGCGGCGGCGCTTGCACAGGTGGGCACGCCTTTCGACATCCTCATCAACAATGCCGGCGTCAGCGGAAGTTCGCCGGCGCTCGATCTCGACGAGGCAGGCTGGGACAATGTGATAGACACCAACCTCAAGGGCAGCTTCGTCGTCGCCCAGGCGGTCGCGCGCGGCATGCAGGCCTCGGGCCGAGATGGCGCCATCGTCAACATCGGCTCGATCCTCGGCCATCGTGTCGCCGGCAATGTCAGCGCCTACGCCGCTTCGAAGGCCGGCGTGATCCAGTTGACCAAGGCGCTGGCGCTGGAATGGGCGCGCCATGGAATTCGCGTCAATGCGCTTTGCCCCGGCTATATCGAAACCGACATCAACCGCGATTTCTTCGCATCGGAAGCCGGCCTCCAGCTTATCAGGCGCATTCCGCAGCGCCGGCTGGGCAGGCCGGATGAACTCGCCGGCGCGCTGCTGTTGCTCGCATCCGATGCCGGCAGCTACATTACCGGCTCGACCATCGAGGTTGATGGCGGCCATCTCGTTTCATCCTTGTGAGTGCTCATGAATTTCGACATTCCCGCCCGCACCGAAGCCTTTCGCGCCGAGATCGCCGACTTTGTCGCGCGCGAGATCCTGCCGCTGGAGGCTGACAGATCCTCCTACGATGCCCATGGCAACATCGCGCTGCCCTTGCTGGAGACGCTGCGGGCCAAGGCGCGGGCGGCTGGCCTGTGGTGTCTGCAACTGAAGCCCGAGACCGGTGGTGCCGGCCTTTCCAAGGTTGAGATGGCCGTCTGCTACGAGGAGATGAACCGCTCGATCTTTGGCCCGGTCGTGTTCAACTCCGCGGCCCCCGATGACGGAAACATGATGGTGCTGGAAGGGCTGGGGACGCAGGAGCAGAAGCAGAAATGGCTGCAGCCGATCGTCGAGGGCAGGGTCCGTTCGGCCTTCGCGATGACCGAGCCGCATCCGGGCGGCGGCTCCGACCCGTCGATGATCATGACCAGGGCCGAGCGGCGCGGCGACAAATATGTGGTCAGCGGCCGCAAATGGTTCATCACCGGCGCTGGCGAAGCCAGCCATTTCATTCTCGTCGCGCGCACCTCGGAAGATCCGCGTCGCGGGCTTTCGGCCCTTTTGTTCCACAAGGATCAGCCCGGCTGGCGGATCCTGCGCCGCATCGAGATCATGGGTCCGGAGGAGCATGGCGGCCATTGCGAACTGGAATTCGACGGGCTGGAGGTGCCGGTTGAGGATGTGCTCGCCGGCGAGGGTAGTGGGC
>NZ_NWQG01000048.1:0-21736 GCF_002529485.1 Mesorhizobium sanjuanii | reverse complement strand
CCCGTGAGAGCTTCGCCGAATTCGGCGACGTCATCGACATGAGCGGCGGCAACCACTACCCGATCAATGGCGGCAAGGCCGAGCGCTACCACGATCTCGCCACCGCCGAAGCCCAGGGGCCGAATGCGCGCGTGCTGATCTCCATGGTGCGCGGCACGCCGTACGAATTGCCGCTGAAGCTGACCATGGTCGAGCGTCATCCTTTCGGCAGCCAAGCCTTCATCCCACTGTCGCCGCGGCCGTTCCTGGTCGTCGTCTGCCATGACGGCAAGGACGGCCCCGGCGCGCCGCATGCCTTCATCACCGCGCCCGGGCAAGGCATCAACTATCGGCGCAATCTCTGGCACGGCGTGCTGACGCCGATCGGCGAAGCCCAGGATTTTCTGATCGTCGATCGTGGCGGCGACGGCTCCAACCTCGAGGAGTGTCATTTCTCGCACCCTTACGAGATCCATCTTCCCGACAGGATTGCATAGTGACCGACATATCGCTGATCGACCGCCTGCTCGACGTGATCGAGCACGACATCGTGCCGAAGACAGCCGATGGCGTCGCCTATGGCAACAAGCTGTTCGGTGCGGCGATCCTGAGGAAGGACGATCGCTCGCTGGTGCTGGCCGAAACCAACAACGAGATCGAAAACCCGCTCTGGCACGGCGAGGTGCATTGCCTGAAGCGCTTCTACGAGATTCCCAGGGCGGAGCGCGTCGACACCAAGAATGCCATCTTCCTCGCCACGCATGAGCCTTGCTCGCTGTGCCTGTCGGCGATCACCTGGACCGGCTTCGACAATTTCTACTACCTCTTCAGCCACGAGGATTCGCGCGACAGCTTCGCCATCCCGCACGATCTGAAGATCCTGAAGGAGGTCTTCACCCTCGATCCCGGCGGCTACAATGCCGAGAATGCCTATTGGAAGAGCTTTTCCATTCGCAAACTGGTGCGGGCGCTGCCGGAAGCCGAGCGCAAGCGGCTGGAGGGGCGCATCGAGAAAATCTCGGCCCGCTACGACGATTTGTCCGGCGCCTATCAGGCAAGTAAGGCCGAGAACGACATTCCACTGAATTGACGCGGATTGACCAGCCGATTTCGCCGGCTGGCTCATGACGCAACGGCGCGCGCTCCATCATGTGCCTGCCATGAAAACCATCACCGAATTTCCCCGCAAGGTCGTCGAATTCCCTGATATGGGCATCGTCATGCCGGATGGCTGCCGGCTGTCGGCGCGGGTGTGGATGCCGGAAGATGCCGGCGACGATCCGGTGCCGGCGATCCTCGAGCACCTGCCCTACCGCAAGCGCGACGGCACGATCTTTCGCGATCAGCTGACGCATCCTTATTTCGCCGGCCACGGCTATGCCTCGATCCGCGTCGACATGCGCGGCAATGGCGATTCCGAAGGGCTGATGGACGACGAATATTCCGAGCAGGAATTGCAAGACGCCGGCGATGTCATCGCCTGGGCGGCATCGCAGCCCTGGTGCAACGGCAATGTCGGCATGATGGGCATTTCCTGGGGCGGTTTCAACTGCCTGCAGGTGGCGGCCAGGCAGCCGCCAGCGTTGAAGGCGGTGATCAGCATCTGCTCGACCGTCGACCGCTATGCCGACGACATCCACTACAAGGGCGGTTGCCTGTTGATCGAGAATTTCGGCTGGGCCTCGACCATGCTGTCCTATTCGTCGCGGCCACCGGACCCGCTGCTCGTCGGCGACAACCGCTGGCGCGATTTGTGGCTGACCCGGCTGGAGAACCAGTCCTTCCTGGCGCCGCTGTGGCTGAAGCACCAGCATCGCGACGCCTACTGGAAGCGCGGCTCGATCTGCGAGGATTTTTCCGCCGTCAAGGCGGCGGTGCTGTCGATCGGCGGCTGGCATGACGGCTACCGCAACACCATTTCCCACCTCGTCAGCAATATAGAGGCGCCGGTCAGGGGCATCGTCGGTCCCTGGATCCACAAATACCCGCATTACGCGGCACCCACGCCGGCCATCGGTTTCCTCCAGGAGGCCTTGCGCTGGTGGGACCGCTGGCTGAAAGGCATCGACACCGGCATCGAGGCCGACCCAGCCTATCGCGCCTATGTGATGGACAGCGTGCGCCCGACGCGCTGGCATCCGGAGCGGCCGGGCCGCTGGGTCGCGGAACAGGAATGGCCGGCGCCCGCCATCGAGACGCGGAAGATCGAGCTGATCCCCGCAGGCAACAAGCCGGCCATCGTCGCTTCGCCGCAGACCTGCGGCCTCGCCGGCGGCGAATATTTCCCCTTCACCTTCGGCCCGGAACTGCCCGGCGACCAGCGGCCCGACGATGCGCTGTCGGTGTGTTTCGACCAGCCGGCACTGAGCGAGGCGATCGACATTCTGGGCGCGCCGGAGGTTCTGGTCAGGGTTGCCTCCGACCGGCGCCAGGCGAACATCGCCGTGCGGCTGTGCGACGTGCATCCGGACGGCGCTTCGGAACTGATCTCCTACGGCGTGCTCAACCTGACGCATCGCGACTCGCATGAATTCCCGCAGGCGCTGGTGCCAGGCGAGACCGTCTCGGCGCGGGTCGTGCTCGACCAATGCGGCTACCGCGTGCCGGCCGGACACCGGCTGCGCATTGCCGTCTCCAATGCCTATTGGCCGATGATCTGGCCTTCGCCGGAGCCTGCAAGCCTCTACCTGTCGGCGGCGACGCTGATGCTGCCGCTGCGCCCGTTGGCGAAAGGCGATGAAGTCAGTTTCCCCTCACCCGAAGGCGCGACGCCATGGGCAACCGAGACGGTTCGGCCCGCCAATTCCGAGCGTCACGTCGATCGCGACGAGAAGACCGGCACCGTCACGCTCTCCATCACAGACGATTTCGGCGAAGTGCGCGATCTCACCCATGGCCTTGCCAATGGCAGCATCGCCCGCGAGACCTGGGCGATCCATCCTGACGATCCCTTGTCAGCATCGGGCAAGACCCACTGGACGCAAACCCTGTCGCGAAATGGATGGTCGGTGCGCACCGAAACATCCGCCGAAATGCGCTCCGACGCGCAAAACTTCGAGGTTACGGCCAGAATCGAGGCCTATGAGGGCGAAATCCTGGTTTTCGAACGCGATTTCGAGGAGAAAATACCGCGCATCCTCGTCTGAGCGCTATCGGATTGGTCCAATTGCGACGTACGATTTACGCCACGGCATGTCGCATTCGGTCTTGCTTACCGCTTTCCCTTGCGGTCATTATTCTCCTCACAAGAAACAAGAAAAACGACCGTAGGGTCGTGCCAACAGAGTGAGGAACTCAACATGTCGAATGAACTGGACTATCTCAGCCGGCGCGTCGCGTTCGGCAAGCTCAGCCGTCGTGACTTTCTCGGCCGCGCCGCCGCGCTCGGCGTCTCCGCCAGCTTCGCCAATTCACTGCTT
The DNA here is from genome assembly GCF_002529485.1 of Mesorhizobium sanjuanii. NCBI lineage: Bacteria > Pseudomonadati > Pseudomonadota > Alphaproteobacteria > Hyphomicrobiales > Phyllobacteriaceae > Mesorhizobium > Mesorhizobium sanjuanii. The sequence continues at coordinate 18,338 of NZ_NWQG01000048.1, read as the reverse complement.
TCAAGCGCAGCCCGCGCAGCCGGTCCGGTCAAGGGCGGCACGCTGAAGGCGGGCCTCGTCGGCGGCGAATCCACCAACAGCCTCGACCCGGCGCTGATGATGACGCAGGTGCCGTTCGCGTTCGGCAAATGCTGGGGCGAAATGATCGTCGAGCTCTCGCCCGAGGGCAAGCTCGAGAACCGCATCGCCGAGGAGATCGGCTCGTCGGACGACGCCAAGGTGTGGACGCTCAAGATCCGCGACGGCGTCGAGTTCCACAATGGCAAGACGGTGACCGCCGAGGACGTGGCGGCCACGCTCGAACGCCATTCAGACGAGAAGTCGAAGTCCGGCGCGCTCGGCTACATGAAAGGCATCGAGACCATCAAGGCCAGCGGCAAGGAAGTCGTGCTGACCTTGAAGGAGGCGAACGCCGACCTTCCCTACCTGCTCAGCGACTACCACCTGATCGTCCAGCCGAACGGCGGCAAGGACAAGCCCGATGCCGGCATCGGCGCCGGCCCGTACAAGATCGTGACCAACGAGCCTGGCGTGCGCCATGGCGGCGAGCGCTTCGCCAATTACTGGCAGGGCGACAAGATGGGCCATGCCGACCAGATTGAAGTCATCGTCATCAATGACGCGACGGCACGCACGTCAGCCCTGCAAGGCGGCCAGGTCAACATGATCAACCGCGTCGAGCCGAAGATCGTCGACCTGATCAAGCGTCTGCCGGGCGTCACAATCCGCAACCATGCCGGCCCGGGCCACTACGTGTTCATCATGCATTGCGACACGGCGCCGTTCGACAACAACGATCTCAGGATGGCGTTGAAGCTGGCGATCGACCGCGAGGAGATGCTGGACAAGATCCTGCGTGGCTACGGCTCGCTCGGCAACGACTTCCCGATCAACGCGTCCTATCCGCTGTTCAGCGAGATCGAGCAGCGCAAATACGATCCCGACAAGGCCAAGTTCCACTACAAGAAGTCCGGGCACGACGGCACCGTGCTGCTCAGGACCTCGGACGTCGCCTTCCCCGGCGCCGTCGATGCCTCGCAGCTCTTCCAGCAGAGCGCCGCCAAGGCCGGCATCAAGATCGAGCTCAAGCGCGAGCCCGGCGACGGTTACTGGAACGAGGTCTGGAACAAGCAGCCCTTCTGCGCCTCCTACTGGGGCGGCCGCTCGACCCAGGACCAGATGTATTCGACCGCCTACCTTTCGTCGGCCGACTGGAACGACACACGTTTCAAGCGCCCGGATTTCGACAAGATGGTGCTGGCGGCGCGCGCCGAACTCGATGAGACCAAGCGCAAGCAGATGTATCACGACATGGCTGTCATGGTACGCGATGAGGGAGGCCTGATCCTGCCGATGTTCAATCAGTTCATCGACGCGACGGGCGCCAAGGTTGGCGGCTGGGTCGACGATCCGCATCAGGAACTGATGAACGGCTACGCGTTGGCGAAGTGCTGGCTCGAAGCCTGAGCCCGGCCTTGCGGATATGTCCTCACCCATCGTGAAACTGGTGGCCCAGCGCATTGCGCTGGGCGTCCTTCTCCTGTTGGCCGTTTCGGTCCTGATCTTCGCCGGCACCCAGATCCTGCCCGGCGACGTTGCGCAAGCCATTCTCGGACAGTCGGCGACGCCGGAGTCGCTCGCCAATCTGCGCGAGCAGCTCGGCCTCAACCAGCCGGCCTATGTCAGGTATTTCCAATGGCTCGGTGGCGTGCTCACGGGCGATCTCGGCACGGCGATGTCGAGCGGGCAGGACATTGCGACATCGATCAAGGGACGGTTGTGGAACACCCTGTTCCTCGCCTTCTGGGCCGCGATTGTCGCCGTGCCGCTGGCGATCATTCTTGGCCTGATCGCGGTGCGCTACCGCAATGGCTGGGTCGACAAGCTGATCTCCGGCCTGGCGCTCGCCTCGACCTCGTTTCCCGAATTTTTCATCGGCTATGTGCTCGTCTATTTCTTCGCGGTGAAGTGGCAGATCTTTCCCGGCATCTCGACCGTCTATGACGGCATGCCGTTTGGCGAGCGCATGCAGGCGATCGCGCTGCCGGCCGCGGCGCTGACGCTGGTGGTGCTCGCCCATATGATGCGCATGACGCGCGCCGCGATCCTCAACGTCATGCAGTCGGCCTATGTCGAGACGGCGGAGTTGAAGGGGCTTTCAGCCTTCAATGTCATCCGCAAGCATGCCTTTCCCAACGCCATTGCGCCAATCATCAATGTCGTCATGCTCAACCTCGCCTATTTGATCGTCGGCGTCGTCGTGGTCGAGGTTATCTTCGTCTACCCTGGGATGGGGCAATATCTCGTCGACCATGTCACCAAGCGCGACGTGCCGGTGGTGCAGGCGGTCGGCCTGATCTTCGCCGCCGTCTATATCAGCCTGAACATCATTGCGGACATAGCGGCGATTATCGCCAATCCGCGTCTCAGACATCCTAAGTAAGGGGGCGGGCATGCTCGATATAAAACGCATCCCCATCCCGGCGCTGATCGGCATCGTGCTGACAACATTGTTCGTGCTGGCGGCAATCTTCGCGCCATGGATCGCGCCGCACGGCAATGCCGAGATCGTCGGCGATGTCTGGGAACCGATGTCGGCGACCCATTGGCTCGGCACCGACAATCTCGGCCGCGATCTGCTGTCGCGCATGATCTATGGCGCGCGCGTCACCTTGTTCATCGCGGTGCTCGCCACCGCGCTGTCTTTCTCGCTCGGCGCCATTCTCGGTTTCTCCGCGGCGGTTTTCGGCGGCTGGTTCGACACGCTCATGTCGCGCCTCGTCGATCTCCTGATGTCGATCCCGACGCTGATCATGGCCCTCGTCGTGCTTTCCGTGCTGCCGACCAATCTGGTGACGCTGATCCTGGTCATGGGCGTTCTCGACTCGACCCGCGTCTATCGGCTGTCGCGCGCGGTCGCGGTCGACATCAACGTCATGGACTATGTCGAGGCGGCCAAGCTGCGCGGCGAAGGCAGTGCCTGGATCATCTTCCGCGAGATCCTGCCCAATGCGCTGTCGCCGCTGGTCTCGGAACTCGGCCTGCGCTTCATCTATGCGGTGCTGTTCCTGTCGACGCTGTCCTTCCTCGGCCTTGGCGTGCAGCCGCCTGACGCCGACTGGGGCGGCATGGTCAAGGAGAACAAGGACGGCATCGTCTTCGGCATAGCCGCAGCCTTGATCCCGGCGGCGGCGATCGCGGCACTTGCGATCTCGGTCAACCTGGTCGCCGACTGGGTGCTCAACCGCACGACAAGCCTGAAGGGAGGACGCGGGTGATGGCTGACAGCAAAGCGAAATCCAGCCTCCTGCTCGACATCCGCAATCTGCGCATCGAGGCCACGGTGTACCCGCCGGGTGAAGCGCCGAAGAACATCGTGCTTGTCCACGACGTCTCGCTGACGCTGGAGAAGGGCAAGGTGCTCGGCCTGATCGGCGAGTCCGGGGCCGGCAAGTCGACGATCGGCCTGTCGTCGATGGGCTATGGCCGCGGCGGTGTGCGCATCACCGGCGGCGAGGTCATCCTCAATGGCCGCGACATCCTCAAGGGCGGCAAGGAGGGCTTTCGCAAGCTGCGCGGCCGTGAGGTCTGCTATGTCGCCCAATCGGCGGCGGCGGCCTTCAACCCGGCGCATAAGCTGATGGACCAGGTTGTCGAAGCCACACTGCTGCATGGCACGGCGACGCGGGCCGAGGCCGAGAAACGCGCCGTGGGGCTGTTCAGGAAGCTCAGCCTGCCGAACCCCGAGACCATCGGAGAACGCTTTCCGCACCAGGTGTCGGGCGGCCAGCTGCAGCGCGTGATGACGGCGATGGCGCTATGCTCGGAGCCCGATTTGATCGTCTTCGACGAGCCGACCACCGCTCTCGACGTGACGACACAGATCGACGTTCTGGCGGCGATCAAGGACGCCATCCGCGACACCCATGTCGCGGCGCTCTACATCACCCACGACCTTGCCGTCGTCGCCCAGGTGTCGGACGAGATCATGGTGCTGCGCCACGGCCGGCTGGTCGAATGGGGCGGCACGCGCCAGATCATCAAGGAGCCGCGCCAGGAATACACCAATGCGCTGGTGTCGGTGCATGAGATCGAACACCAGGAACAAAAACCCGGCACGACGCCGTTCCTGTCGGTCAAGAACGTGACCGCCGCCTATGGCCGCAGCCATATCAAGGTGTTGAAGAACGTTTCCGTCGATATCTATCCCGGCCAGACGCTGGCTGTCGTCGGCGAGTCCGGCTCCGGCAAGTCGACGCTGGCGCGGGCCATCACCGGGCTGTTGCCGCCCGAGGAAGGCACCGTCACTTTCGACGGCAGGCCGCTTGCCAACAAGCTTGCTGACCGGCCGAAGGAGGATCTGCGCCAGCTGCAGATGATCTACCAGATGGCCGACGTGGCGATGAATCCACGCCAGACCGTCGGCACGATCATCGGGCGGCCGCTGGAATTCTATTTCGGCATACGCGGCCGCGAGCGCGACAAGCGTGTCGCCGAGTTGCTCGACAAGATCGAGATGGGCAAGGGTTTCATCGACCGCTATCCGGCGGAGCTCTCCGGCGGCCAGAAGCAGCGCGTCTGCATTGCCCGCTCGCTCGCCGCAAAGCCCAAACTGATCATCTGCGACGAGGTGACTTCGGCGCTCGACCCGCTGGTGGCCCACGGCATTTTGGAGCTGCTGCTGGAGCTGCAGAAGGAGGAAAGCGTCGCCTATCTGTTCATCACCCACGATCTGGCGACAGTGAAGTCGATCGCCGATTCGATCGCGGTGATGTATCGCGGCGAAGTGGTGCGCTATGGCGCCAAGAGCAAGGTGCTGACGCCGCCCTTCGACGCCTATACCGACCTTCTCCTATCCTCCGTTCCCGAAATGGAGATCGGCTGGCTGGAAAAGGCGATCAAGGGACGGCGAATGGCGAGCGCGGGGAACTAGGGCGCCAGCCTCCTTTTCTCTCATCACGTTTGGGGCTGCCGGATCGGCCTGCTCCAGGCGCTGATCTCTTCGTCAAGACTGCATGGATCCGCCCGTGGCGCTCAAGACAAAACTCCTGCTCATCATTCTCGACGGCGTGCCCTATCGGAACTGGCGCCGGCTGATGGGCAATCTCGAAGGCTGGGTGCAGTCGGGCGAGGCGCGCGTGTGGAAGATGCGCTCAGTGCTGCCGTCGACCTCGGCCTGTTGCTATGCCTCGATCCACACCGGGGTTGCGCCTCAAGTGCACGGCATCTTGTCCAATGAGAACCGGTTCCGTGTCGAACAGCCGGATATCTTTTCGGAAGTCGCCAAGGCCGGCGGCAAGACGGGCGCGGTCACCCATTCCTACTGGTCGGAGTTCTTCCGGGCCTATCCGTTCGACCTGGTCGAGGACATGGAGTTCGACGAGCCGGGCGGGCCGATCACGCACGGCCGCTTCCACACCATGACCGGCTACAATCTGCGCAACCAGATGACGCCGAGCGATGTCGACCTGTTCGCGACGCTGACCATGCTGACCAGGCGCCACGGCATCGACTACGGCATACTGCACAGCTGCACGCTGGACTCGATGGGTCACCGCTTCGGCCATGACTGCCATGAGATGGATCACGCAGTCTATGCGATGGACGGCATGCTGGCCGCGTTCCTGCCGGGCTGGCGAGACGCCGGCTACGAAGTGATCGTGACCGCCGATCACGGCCAGACGGATCGTGGCCATCATGGCGGCCATGATGACGAGATGCAGGATTTCGCGCTGTATTATTTTGGTACCGGCAAGGGTCCGGAGGACGATACGTTGCTGGACCAATTGCAACTCGCACCGACGGTGCTGAAGCGTCTCGGCGTGCCGGTGCCGGCAACGATGAAGGCGACGCCTTTCTTGAGTTGAGCGCGCTCTTCCCTTCCTTGTGGGGAGAGGAGAACGGTACGCTCTGGCAACCTCACCGCTCTTCGGCTAGCTTTCGAAAATTCCTTGGCGGAGGATGAACCTTTTTGGGCCGATCAACGACAGAGCAAGCAGGAGCCAGGCGGCTCGACCGGCCATGACGGCAGCGACGGAGACCGATCGCGCGCTTGTCGACCGGGTCGCGAAGGGCGACCGTGCCGCCGTGCGGCTCCTGTTCATGCGCCATCACGCGCGGGTCTACCGCTTCGTGGCGCGCCAGACGGGATCGGAAATGATGGCCGACGATATCGCGAACGAGGTCTTCCTCGAACTCTGGCGCCAGGCGCCCGGCTTCGAGGGACGCTCGGAAGTCTCGACATGGCTGCTCGGCATTGCGCGCTTCAAGGCGCTGTCGGTCCTGCGCAAGAAGAAGGAGGACTGGATCGGCGACGATGACGCGGCCCAGGTGCCCGACAGCGCCGACACGCCGGAAGTCGTCACCATGAAGCAAGACAAGGGCGCTGCCTTGCGAAGCTTCGTTGACGCCTTGCCGGAGGAACACCGCACGGTGATCGACCTTGCCTATTACCACGGCCAGTCGGTGACCGAGATCGGCGAGGTGCTCGGTATACCGGTAGCCACGGTCAAGACCAGGATGTTCTATGCCCGCAAGAAACTCGGCGAAGCCTTGAAGGCCGCCGGTTACGACAGGGGGTGGCCATGAGCGCCGCTGAAAAGATGTCGCGCCGCGACGAGATGGAAACGCTGCTGCCGTTCTACCTGAACGGCTCGCTGGAAGGCTCGGATCTCGAAGCCGTCGAGGAATGGCTGGCGAGCGATCCCGCAGCACTCGCGGCACTGGTCGAGGCGGAAGCCGAATTCTCCGGCACCGCCGCCGCCAATGAGGCGATCCGCCCGCCGGCCGATGCGTTGAGCCGCTTCGCCAAGGTGCTTGATGCCGAGGCCGGGCCGGCGCGCCAGCCAGCCTCGTCGTCCTTCCTGGCGCAGGCGTGGGCCCGCTTCACGGCAGTGCCCGCCGGCGTCGCCTGGGCCGCGGCGGCGGCATTGCTTGCCCTGGTCATGGTGCAGTCGCTTGTGCCGCCCGGCGGCAAGGGCAGCGATTTCGAGATCGCCGGCGCGCAAGACGATCTGGCGAAAATGCCGTTCGCACTGGTCAAGTTCAAGCCGGACGCCAAGATGTCCGACATCTCGGCCTTTCTCGGCCAGAACGAGCTGAAAATATCAGGCGGGCCGACCGCCGACGGCGTCTTCCGCATCGCCATCCCGGCCACGAGCGGAGCCGACTACGGCAAGGTGCTCGGCCTTATTGCCGCCCAGCCTTTCGCGGATGCTGTGATCGAGGGAAGGAAACCGGCCAGTGGCGGCTAGAGGGGTCATCGGATTTGCTGGATTTCTGCTGGCGGCGATCGCCGCCACGCCCGTTTTTGCGCAGAGCACCCAGCCGCAGACGAAAACCGACTGTCTCGACCGGACGAACGCGGCCGGCGCAGATTGCACAGAGGACGGCACCGGCGAAAAGCCCGATGCGGGTGCCACCGCGACAGGCGCCGTCTTTCTTCCCGCGCTGATCGTCGACCTGTTCCCCAATCCAGCGGCCAGCACTCCCTTGCCGACGCCCGACCCGCGCCGCGATCCGGCCAGCGCACTGCCACCGCCGGTGCAGCCTGACGGAGCGCCGGTGATTCCGGCTGCCGTACCGGGCGGTCCGATTGTTTCGCCGACCGATCTGGTCGCGACCGAGCCGCCGCGCGCCGTCGTCGGCGAATTCGTGCCCGACGAGGTGCTGGTGACGGTCGACGGCGATGCCGGCGCGGTCCAGCAGATCGCCGCCTCGTTCGGCCTCGAAGTGCGCTCCGAGCGTCAGTCGCGGCTGCTCGGCACCACGCTGGTGCGCTTCGGCATTCCCGACGGCCGCCCGGTCGGCGTCGTGCTGGCGCAGCTTGCCGCCGACGGCCGCCCCCTGCGGCGCGAGCCCAACCACATCTATTCGCTGCAGCAGGCGGCCAGCATCGTCAACTATGCCTTCGAGCGCATCGCGCTCGACGCGAATGCGGCCAGCGGCGAGAATGTGCGCATCGCCGTCATCGATACCGGCATCGACGATACCAATCCGGCACTAAGCGGCGTCATCGCCGACCAGTTCGACGCCATGCCCGATGTGCCGACCGAGAAACGCGATCACGGCACGTCGATCGACGGGCTGATCGCCGGCGTCGGGGCGCTGAAGGGCATGGCGCCAGGCGCCAGGATCTACCATGCCCGGGCCTTCGAGGACGGCAAGTCGACCATGGACGTGATCCTGTCGGCGCTGGACTGGGCGGCAAGCCAAGATGTCCGCATCATCAATATGAGCTTCGTCGGTCCGAAGAACGACCTGCTCGGTATCGCCTGCCGCAATGCAAGGGCACTCGGCATCGTGCTGGTCGCGGCCGCGGGGAATAACGGGCCGAAGGCGCCCTATGGCTATCCGGCCGCCTTCGACGGCGTCATCGCGGTGACCGCCACCGACGCCAAGGACGGGCTGATGCCGCAGGCCAATCGCGGCGCCTATGTCTTCATCTCCGCCCCTGGCGTCGAGATGGTGGCGCCGAGCGGCGCCGGCTCGGATGTGGTCACCGGCACCTCGTTTGCCGCGGCGATCGTGACAGGCGCGATTGCCAACCTGTTCCACGCCGCGCCCGACCGGTCCGCGGACGATGTCAAGAAGGCGCTGGCCGACACCGCCAGGGATCTCGGCCCCAAGGGGCGGGACAATGATTTCGGCTATGGTTTGCTGGACACCAGGGCGGCGGAATCAGCGACGGAATGATCCATGAACATGGATTTCGCGCGACCAGTTCAGAGGGCCGGACCTAACCGGACGCGGCTTCCATCATAGAAGCGTGACAGTCGGAAGCGGCTGAGGTCGTGCCCAATTTCGTTTCCTTGAACCAAGTCGGAGACGACACGACCGATTCCAGGCCCGATACCGAAGCCATGACCACTCATTCCCGTCGCGACGAAAAGACCGCTGACCGCCCGTACCTGATCCACGACAGGGACAACGTCGGGCATAGCGTCAATCATGCCGCCCCAGCCGGCCTTCAGGCGAACGTTGTCGAACTGTGGAAAGAGCTGTTTGAAATTGCGTTCTATCGCACGCAGCCGCGCCGGTTGAGGAGCCGGGTTGAGCACCCGCATACTCTCGAAAGGACTCTTGGAATTCGGCGCCCAATAGCGCCGCGTCGACCAGCCATCCGGGTAGCCTGACGGGGCGAACGGGAAATAGCGCGCTCCGAACGGATCGTTCCTGAGGGCGGGAATATACTTGGTGGCGTGCCGGAATGCGTCAGGCCCCAGGTAAAGCAGATGGCTGCCGCCTCCCGCGAGCGTGTATCCGCCATCCTGCCTGCGCCGGAAAGCGATGTGATCGTCGGCCGCCGCACCTGAATAGATTTCAGGCATGGGCTCCGTTGCGGCTACGGTTACCCTGACGCTGAGTTGAGGGATGGATACGCCGTGTCTTCGCAAAAACAGGGATGACCAGGCGCCGCCCGCGACCAGCACGCTGGAGGCCTCGATGTATCCCGCTTCGGTCCACACGCCCTTGATCTTGCCTGCTGAGATTTCGAGGGTTCGCGCTGCGCAATTCTCTATGATTTTGGCGCCTTTTCGCACAGCAAGCCGAGCAAGCGCGGGCACCGCCAGCCAAGGCTCCGCACGCATGTCGGAGGGTGTCGTCAGCGCGCCCTTGAACTTGCGCGACATGCCCTTGATGAGTTGCGCGGTTTCGTCTGTGTCCAGAAGGCGAGTGTCGAGCTCATGGATCGCGGCGATCTTCATGAACTCTTCGAAGCCGACCATGTCCTTGTCCGAGTTCGCCAGATAGGTCACACCTGTCTGGTTCAGCCCGATGTCTTCCCCGCATTCCTCGGCCAGTTGCCGCCATAGGCGACAAGCCTCGATGACAATTGGCAGTTCATCCGCGTCCCGCCCCTGCTTTCGTATCCAGCCCCAGTTTCGGGAGGATTGTTCGGCCGCAACGCGTCCTTTTTCCAGCAGCGTCACCGGAATGCTCCGCTTCGCCAGGAAAAGAGCCGTGGTAACGCCGATAACACCGCCACCAACAATGACCACCTCCGAAGTCTTCGGCGGTGGGCCAGGATGTTGGATTGGATCCGCTTCGGAGAATGGGAAAGTGGGCAAGCAGTGCACCGTGGAGGACTGGTTGGTGGCTCTGGCCTACTGGTTGCCACCCTCTAAAAGCCAAATCAAGAGCGGGTACAGGCAGACACTTGTCCGCCTGCGGGCAACGGACGGAAAGGAGCCGAACTCGGCTGCTTTGAGCGATTGGATTTGATCGCCTAACCCGGCGCCCCCGCAACCGATCCCCTTACCACCAGATCGACCGGCCAGACCTCGCCGCGTGCCTCTTCCTCCAGCCCTGATATCCGCGCCGCCAGCCGCTCGGCGACGCGCGCGCCGGCCAGGCGGATCGACGAGCGCGTCGTCGACAGCGGCACGGAGAAATTCTCCGGCTTCAGCCAGGGGAAGACGTCGTCATGGGCTATCAGCGACAGGTCGCCCGGAATGGTCAGGCCGAGGTCACGCACGGCGCGCACGACGCCCAGCGCCATAATCAAGCTTGAGCAGGCGATCGCCGTCGGTGCGTCGCTCTGCTCGAGCAGGCGCCTGGTGGCGCGGTAGCCGTTCTCCTCGGTCATGACGAGGGAGCAGACATGACGATCGTCAAGCGTCAGACCGTTGGCGGCGAGCGCCCGGCGCACGCCGCGCTCGCGGTGGATGGCGAAGGTCTCGCGGTGGTCGCCGTTGATCAGCGCTAGCCGCCGGTGGCCGAGCTGGACAAGCAGCCGTGCCGCTTCGTGGAAGGCGCCCTCATTGTCGATGTCGGTGAAAGGGTAATCGAAATCGAAGCCTTCACTGCGGCCATGGACGATGAAGGGGATGCCCAGCGTGTTGACCAGCGCGACCCGCCGGTCGGCCGGTCGCGGCGAGGAGATGTAGACCGCGTCGACCTGCCGGTTGGCGACGATGCGCCGGTAAGTTGTCTCCTGGTCGTCGGCGTCGGCCGGCGACAGCACCAGGTCGAGCTCATGCGAACGGGCATAGTCGCCAAGGCCGGAGAGGAATTCGACGAAATGCGGATCGATGTCGACGCTGGTTCCGGTCGGCAGGACATAGCCGATCATCCCGGTCTTGCCGGTCGCCAGTCGGCGCGCGCTCGGATTGGGGCGATAGCCATGGCGCTTGGCAGCGTCCATCACCCGCCGACGCGTTTCCTCGTTGACCTCGGGGTAGCCATTCAGCGCACGGCTCACCGTGGTCTGTGAGAGCGACAGCATATGGGAGAGCTGCTTAAGGTTCACGGGAGGCCTCCAAGCCTCAAAGCGCTTTCAATTCCGGATTCCGCCTGCAATAAAAGCGGCGGAGCCAGCGTCCGACAACCATAAGCAGTGTTGCACCCTGTTTGCAGCAAAAATTGCTGCTGCACCGCCAAAAAAGCATGTTGCAGCGCACATTTTGTGCTCTTAATCGTGGAAATTAAATCGATTAGCCTGCTCACCCTCTTGACTTCCAGTCGATTCAATGGCGAGATCAGGAAAGCCAAAGCGCTTTGGAAGACTCTGCGGAAGGTTGCGGTTCCCTTCCGACTGAGTCACAGTCCTGCAGCGCCGGCGGGCGGAATGGAGGTTTCGTCCGGTGTCTGTCACCACTGGGAGGAAATACCGATGAAGAAAATGCTTCTGCTGAGCGCCGCTTTTGCCACGCTCGCCCTGGGCGCACCGGCGCAAGCCGAGCTGAAATTCAAGCCGGGCGAAGACCCCCGTTTCAACTGGGCGAACTACGAAGAGCTCAAGAAGGTCGACCTCAAGGGCGAGACGCTGACGATCTTCGGGCCATGGCGCGGCGAGGACGAGGGCCTGGTGCGCGGCGTTCTCGACTATTTCTCGGAGGCCACGGGCGTCGATCTCAAATATTCCTCCTCGGAAAATTACGAACAGCAGATCGTCATCGACACGCAGGCCGGCAGCCCGCCCAACATCGCCGTGCTGCCGCAGCCCGGCCTGATCCAGGACCTGGCATCGAAGGGCCTGCTGACGCCGCTTGGCGATGAGACCGCCAATTGGGTGAAGGACAATTACGGTGCCGGCCAGTCCTGGGTCGATCTCGGCACTTTCAAGGACAAGGACGGCAAGCCGGGCTTCTTCGCCTTCCCCTACAAGGCCGACGTGAAGTCGCTGGTCTGGTACTCGCCGGACAATTTCGAGGAAGCCGGCTACACGGTGCCGAAGACGCAGGAAGAGCTCGCCGAGCTCGAAAAGAAGATCATCGCCGACGGCGGCACGCCATGGTGCATCGGGCTCGGTTCCGGCGGCGCGACGGGCTGGCCGGCGACAGACTGGGTGGAAGACATCATGCTGCGCACCCAGTCGCCCGAGACCTACGACAAATGGGTGAAGAACGAGATCCCGTTCAACGATCCGGCGGTGGTCAACGCCATCGACATTTTCGGCAAGATCGCGACCGACGACAAGATGGTCGATGGCGGCGCCAAGGCAGTTGCCGCGACCGACTTCCGCGACAGCCCGAAGGGCCTCTTCTCGGTGCCACCGAAATGCTATCTGCATCACCAGGCGTCGTTCATCCCGACCTTCTTCCCGGAAGGCACGAAGGTCGGCGAGGACGCGGACTTCTTCTACTATCCGCCCTACGCCTCCAAGCCTGATCTCGGCACGCCGGTGCTCGGCGCCGGCACCCTGGCCATGATCACCAAGGACAGCAAGAGCGCCCGCGCGTTCATCGAATTCCTGAAGATGCCGCTCGCACACGAGATCTGGATGGCCGAGGGCGGCTTCGTGACGCCGCTCAAGTCGGTCAACAAGGATGCCTATGCCAGCGACGCACTGAAGAAACAGGGCGAGATCCTGGCCAACGCCTCGACCTTCCGCTTCGACGGCTCGGACCTGATGCCGGGCAAGATCGGCGCCGGCGCCTTCTGGACCGGCATGATCGATCTGGTCGGCGGCAAGTCCGCCCAGGATGTCGCCACCGACATCCAGAAGAGCTGGGACGCAATCAAGTAGACGGCTGGCAAGCAGGCGGCTAGCCGGTAAGCGGCCGATCGTCGGCTTACCCGTCCTTATTGGATCTGGGCCTCGATGGCCCGGGGCCGACCGTCGGCCCGACTGTACTTTTCGTGAAGCATGGAATTTCCGGCATGAAGCGTGGCCGGCCATGGCAGAAATCTGCCTGGCACCCGCTCGCGCTTCACAGTTTAAATCGGCGCACGATCCCGTCGACAAAGCCATTCCGATTGGTGGATCATACGCAGGGAGAGGGACCCATGGCGGCTCAGATCTTTTCGGCCATATTCGTCATCATCGTCGGCGTCGGCGGCTGCGTCGCCTATTTCTGGGGCGCCAACAAGCTCGTGGACATTATTTTCCCGTCGCGCGGCGTCAAGGGTGCGGCAGCCATCGACAATCTGCGCCGGCAAGGAATGATCCGCCCGTGGCTGTTCGTCGGCCCGGCCATGATCATCCTCACCATCTACCTGATCTATCCGGTGATAGAGACGCTGAGGCTGTCGTTCCTCGATCGCGGCGGCGTCAATTTCGTCGGCCTGGCCAATTATCAGTGGGCGTTCGGCGACCGCGAGTTCCGCAACTCCATCCTCAACAACATCATCTGGCTGGCGGTGGTGCCGGCCGCTTGCACCTTCCTCGGGCTGATCATCGCCGTGCTCACCGACAAGATCTGGTGGGGCACCATCGCCAAGAGCCTGATCTTCCTGCCGCTCGCCATCTCCTTCGTCGGAGCCAGCGTCATCTGGAAATTCATCTACGAATATCGCGGCGCGGGCCAGACGCAGATCGGCCTGCTCAACGCCATCATCCAGTATTTCGGCGGCGAGCCGCAGGTCTGGATATCGCTGCCGTTCTGGAACAATTTCTTCCTGATGATCATCCTGATCTGGATCCAGACCGGCTTTGCCATGGTCATCCTTTCGTCGGCCTTGCGGGGCATTCCCGAAGAGACGCTGGAAGCGGCCGTCATCGACGGCGCCAATCCGTTCCAGATCTTCTGGAAAATCATGGTGCCGCAGATATGGGGGACGATCGCCGTGGTCTGGACGACGATCACCATCCTGGTGCTGAAGGTCTTCGACATCGTGCTGACCATGACCAATGGCCAATGGAACAGCCAGGTTCTGGCCAATCTGATGTTCGACTGGATGTTCCGCGGCGGCGGCGATTTCGGCCGCGGCGCCACCATCGCCATCATCATCATGATCGCGGTCATTCCGATCATGGTCTGGAACATCCGCCAGGCGAACAAAGAGACGGGAGGACATTGAGATGGCTGTCACGACCGGAAAGTCCTTTGCCGGCCGCTTTGGCGTCCATATCGCAGTGCTGATCTTCGTCGCGATCTGGACCGTGCCGACGCTCGGCATTCTCGTCTCGTCCTTGCGCGACAAGGACCAGATCATCGCTTCGGGCTGGTGGAATTCGTTCGCCAGTTCCAGCCAGACGGAAGCTGGCCGGCTGCCGCCCGCCTCGGCGCAGGTTGAGAAGGACGGCAAGTTCGTGCTCGAAGGCAACATCTTCGGCGACGGTGCCGCCCGCGACATCAGCGCCTTCGGCGTCAAGTCGGCCGCGCCGACGCAATATCCCGCCGGCACGACCGCCGACCTTGGCGACGGCGTCACTCTTCAGCTCAACGCCGATGGTGGCTTCGTCATGACCTCGCCAAAGGCCTTCGAAGGCGAGCGCGGCCAGCGCGTCTACTATGCCTCGTCGGCACCACCAAAATTCACCACCGACAATTACAAGACCGTGCTGCTTTCGGAGGGCATCGGCCGGTCCTTCATGAATTCGCTGACCGTCACCATTCCGGCGACCGTCATCCCGATCCTGATCGCGGCCTTCGCCGCCTACGCGCTGGCCTGGATGCGCTTTCCCGGCCGGGCGCTGCTGATCGCGGTCATCATCGGCCTGCTGGTGGTGCCGCTGCAAATGTCGCTGATCCCGCTGTTGAAGCTCTATAACGGCGCCGGCTCCTTCTTCGGCGTGCCGTCGAAGACCTATCTCGGCATCTGGCTGGCGCATACCGGTTTCGGCCTGCCCTTCGCCATCTATCTCTTGCGCAGTTACATTGCCGGCCTGCCGCGCGAGATCATGGAATCGGCGCGCATCGACGGCGCTAGCGATTTCGAGATCTTCGTCAAGATCGTGCTGCCGCTGTCGTTCCCGGTGCTGGCCTCCTTCGCCATCTTCCAATTCCTCTGGGTATGGAACGATCTGCTGGTGGCGATGGTTTTCCTGGGTACCGAGGGCGACCAGATCGTGCTGACCGCCAAGCTCAATGCGTTGCTCGGTTCGCGCGGTGGCGACTGGGAGATTCTGACGACGTCGGCCTTCGTGACCATCATTGTGCCGCTGATCGTGTTCTTCTCGTTGCAGCGCTATTTCGTCCGCGGGCTGCTCGCCGGCTCGGTGAAAGGAGGCTGAGACCATGCAATCGGCACTGAAAGCGACTTCGAAACCCGACCTCGCCATCGACCGAGACTGGTGGCGCGGCGCGGTGATCTACCAAATCTATCCGCGCAGCTACCAGGACTCCAACGGCGACGGCATCGGCGATCTCAAAGGCATCATCCGCAGGCTCCCCTACATTGCCTCGCTCGGCATCGATGCCATCTGGATCTCGCCCTTCTTCAAGTCGCCGATGAAGGATTTCGGCTACGACGTGTCGGATTATTGCGACGTCGATCCGATGTTCGGCACGCTGGCCGACTTCGACGCGCTGACGGCCGAAGCGCACCGGCTGGGTCTCAAGGTGATGATCGACGAGGTGCTGTCGCATACCGCCGACATCCATCCCTGGTTCAGGGAAAGCCGCGCGAACCGCACCAACCCGAAGGCGGACTGGTATGTCTGGGCGGACGCCAAGCC
Source organism: Mesorhizobium sanjuanii (assembly GCF_002529485.1). Lineage (NCBI taxonomy): Bacteria > Pseudomonadati > Pseudomonadota > Alphaproteobacteria > Hyphomicrobiales > Phyllobacteriaceae > Mesorhizobium > Mesorhizobium sanjuanii. Next base: position 2,494 of record NZ_NWQG01000048.1, on the reverse strand, counting down.
GGACGGCACACCGCCCAACAACTGGCTGTCGATCTTCGGCGGCTCGGCCTGGCAGTGGGACACCAGCCGCCAGCAATATTACCTGCACAATTTCCTGGCCGAGCAGCCCGATCTCAACTTCCACAACCGCGCGGTCCAGGACGCGCTGCTCGACATCACCCGTTTCTGGCTGGAGCGCGGCGTCGACGGCTTCCGCCTCGACACCATCAATTTCTACTTCCACAGCCAGGGCCTTGAGAACAATCCGCCGCTGCCGCCGGAAGAGCGCAACGACCAGACGGCGCCTGCCGTGAACCCCTACAACTACCAGGACCATCTCTACGACAAGAGCCGCCCGGAGAACCTCGGCTTCCTCGAACGCTTCCGCGCACTGCTCGACGAATATCCGGCGACCGCCGCTGTCGGCGAGGTCGGCGATTCGCAGCGCGGGCTGGACGTGGTGGCGGCCTACACAGCCGGCGGAAAGCGCGTGCACATGTGCTACTCCTTCGATTTCCTGGCGCCTGAAAAGATCAGCGCGGCCAAGGTGCGCTCGGTGCTGGAAACCTTCGGCAAGGTCGCCAGCGATGGCTGGTCGTGTTGGGCCTTTTCCAACCATGATGTGATGCGCCCTGCCACGCGCTGGGCCGCCGACGAGGCCGACCCGACCGCCTATCTCAAGGTCATCTCGGCGCTGCTGATGTCGCTGCGCGGCTCGGTCTGCATCTATCAGGGCGAGGAGCTTGGCCTTGGCGAAGCGGAATTGCAATTCGAGGACCTGCAGGACCCCTACGGCATCCGCTTCTGGCCGGAGTTCAAGGGCCGCGACGGCTGCCGGACGCCGATGGTATGGGACGGCGGCGCCCAAAATGGCGGCTTCTCGACGGCAAAGCCATGGCTGCCGGTGCCAGCCAAGCATCTTGCGCAGGCGGTCAGTGTGCAGCAGGGCGATGAGAGGTCGCTGCTAGAGCACTATCGGCGCTTCCTCTCTTTCCGCCGCCTGCATCCGGCATTGGCCAAGGGCGATATCGACTTCATCGAAAGCGACGGCGACACCGTCGCCTTCACGCGCCGCGAGGGCAATGAGCAGATCGTCTGCGCCTTCAATCTCGGCAGCCGGCCGGCACAGATCAATCTCGGCGGCCGCTCGCTGCAGCCCTTGCCGGGACATGGGTTTTCGGGAGAGACTGAAGCCGGCTCCATCCGCCTCGGCGGCTACGGCGCCTGGTTCGGGCGCACCGACTGAATTTGCAGGAATCACTGGAGGGAATCATGGCCGATGTCACGCTAAGGCAAGTGAAGAAATCATATGGCAGTCTGAACATTCTCCATGGCATCGACCTCGACATAAAGTCGGGCGAGTTCATCGTCTTCGTCGGCCCTTCGGGTTGCGGCAAGTCGACCCTGCTCAGGTCCATCGCTGGACTTGAGGAAATCACCTCGGGCGAGCTCAAGATCGATGGCGAAGTGGTGAACGACGTGCCGCCGTCGAAGCGCGGCATCGCCATGGTGTTCCAGTCCTATGCGCTCTACCCGCATATGACGGTCTACGACAACATGGCGTTCTCGATGAAGATCGGTAAGGAAAGCAAGGCCGAGATCGACAAGCGGGTGCGTCAGGCCGCGGAGATCCTGCAGCTGACCAAATATCTCGACCGGCTACCCAAGGCGATGTCGGGCGGCCAGCGCCAGCGCGTCGCCATCGGCCGCGCCATCGTGCGCAATCCGAAAGTGTTCCTGTTTGACGAACCGCTGTCGAACCTTGACGCGGCGCTGCGCGTTGCGACCCGCATCGAGATCGCCAAGCTCAAGGAATCGATGCCTGCTACAACGATGATCTACGTCACCCACGACCAGGTCGAGGCGATGACGCTGGCCGACCGCATCGTGGTGCTCAAGGAAGGCCATATCGAACAGGTCGGCACGCCGATGGACCTCTACAAGAAACCCGGCAATCTGTTTGTCGCGCAGTTCATCGGCTCGCCGGCCATGAACATCCTGCCCGCGACCATCGACAAATCGGGTAATCCCACCATCGTCAGCCATGTCGGCGGACGCAAGGCGACGGTGCCGATCGCCACGCCGGCGTCGGCTAAGGGCGCATCGGTGAGTTTCGGTGTGCGGCCGGAGGACCTGATGATCGCGACAGGCGCGGATTATCTGTTCGAAGGGACGGTGGACTATGTCGAGCAGCTCGGCGAGGTCCAACTCGTCTATGTCGACATCGGCCGCGCCGACCTGCCGCTGGTGACCAAGCTGCCCGGCAATGTCGAGGTCAAGCGCGGGGCAAAGTTGCGGCTGAGCGCCAATGCAGAGGACCTGCATATCTTCGATGCGGACGGCCATTCTTTCTCGCTCCACTCCGCGGAAGCGCAGGCGGCCTGAGACAGTTCGATTGGGAAGGCAAAAAAAGGAGCGGCGGGCACAGCCCGCCGCTCCTTTTTTGTAATCGGCTCCGGCTGTTAGCGGCCGAAGAGATTCCGGTCGCTGCCCTGCGGAGCGGACTTCTGTACGT